>DAOWJU010000251.1 GCA_030640215.1 Desulfuromonadales bacterium | reverse complement strand
TTATCGCAAACCTCTAGGGCTGTTCGGATTGAAACAAGAGGTTTGAAAATTACTGATCTATAACCCTAAAGGCTTCACCACAGAGCCTCAGAGAACACGGAGTAAAACCAGGTAATCTCTTTTTGACTTTCTCTGTGTACTGTGTGCCTCTGTGGTTCAAGTTTGGCCTAGGGTGTAGAATCGAAAATCAAAAGTAAAAGCATAAAAAGGAACAAGCAGATGAAAGTCGGAATCGTCGGATGGCGCGGCATGGTCGGATCAGTCCTCATGCAACGCATGCAGGAAGAGAACGACCTTGAAGGTATCGAACCGGTATTTTTCTCCACCTCACAAGCAGGGCAGGATGCACCTATGGGTGCTGGCATACTTAAAAGTGCTGATGATATTGCCGAATTGAGTAAGCTTGATGTGGTGATTACCTGCCAGGGTGGTGATTATACCAAGGCCGTTCACCCCGAACTGCGCAAGAGTGGCTGGAATGGTTATTGGATTGATGCCGCCAGCTCACTGCGTATGGACTCTGATACAGTCATCATTCTCGATCCTGTAAACCGGAACGTTATTGATGAGGCCCTGGCCAATGGTGTTAAGGATTTCATCGGTGGTAATTGTACTGTCAGTTTGATGCTGATGGCGATTGGCGGTTTGTTCCGTGCCGGTGTCGTGGAGTGGGTTTCGTCGATGACTTATCAGGCTGCCTCCGGTGCCGGTGCACCGAATATGCGTGAATTGCTCAGCCAGATGGGAACTCTCGAAGGTTCTGTGGCTGATCTCTTGAGCAACCCTGGGTCAGCGATTCTCGACATTGATCGCAAAGTCACTGAAACTTTGTGTGGCGATACTCTGCCGACCAAAGAGTTCGGTTACCCACTTGCTGGCAGCTTGCTGCCCTGGATTGATCGTGAAGTTGAAGATGGCCAGAGCCGTGAAGAGTGGAAAGGCTATGTAGAAACCAACAAAATTCTCGGCTATGCGGAACCGATTCCCATCGATGGTATTTGTGTTCGTGTTGGTTCCATGCGTTGCCACAGCCAAGCGCTGACAATCCGTCTGAATAAAGATCTGCCGATTGCCGAGATCGAAGCTCTGATTGACAAGGATAACGATTGGGTCAAGCTGGTCCCTAACACCAAAGCTGGCTCTCTGGCAGAGCTGACACCCACCGCGGTTTCCGGTACTCTCGCTATTCCGGTTGGTCGGGTTCGTAAAATGAAGATGGGCCCGCACTATATTTCAGCTTTCACTTGTGGCGATCAGCTGCTTTGGGGCGCTGCAGAACCCTTGCGGCGGATGCTCCGTATTCTCAAAGAGCAGTCGTGAGCTGTTTATAAAAACGTCTGTCATCCCCGAATGATTCTATCGGGGATCCATGGTCTTAAAATCTGGATTCCCGATTACAACCTCGGGAATGACCGCTTTCTTATTGTATTGAATTAGTTGTAGAATCTCGGGGGGCCATTTGGCCTCCCGTGTGTTTTAGGGCCTTGCCATTGAATGTAGCCACCGAACAGGGACTTTATCTCTCCGGAGAATCTTTTTTGCACAAGCTTGACCCACGTGTGAAGGTCTTGTCCTGTTTGCTACTGGTCGTGCTTGCCTTTGCTGCGACCGGTTGGGCACAACTCTTCACATTGATCGTCTCTGCTTCGATTGTCTTCTGGCTGGTTCCTGCTCTGACAAGTTCGATCTGGCGCCTCTGTTGGCTGCTGCGCTGGCTCTTGCTCTTCACCCTGTTGATGCATCTATTCTTTTCTCCCGGGCGTACGTTGTGGGGGCTTAGCTGGCTCTCTCTCGACGGTTTGTTAATGGGGGTTTTCGTCTCTGTGCAAATGCTCCTGGCTATTATCGTCTCTGCACTTCTGGCTATAACCACATCGACAAAAAGCCTGGCGGGAACTTTTGGCTGGTTTGTGCAACCATTACAATGGATGGGCTGTCGCACAGAGGAGTGGCAGAAGCTGCTTTTGCTCACCATGGATTTTATCCCGGTTGTGCAGACGGAGATTCGTAGAACAAGCAAGCCTGAGAGTGCTTGTTCTGCAGATTCCATGCAAGCAACCAAGGTGAGACGGTGGTCTGTATGGGCACAGAAGCTGCGGGACCTGCTTGCGCGTCTGGTTGACCGGGGAGACACGGTTGCTCATCGTATTGCCGCCAATGAAGACACCTGTCATCTACCCGCAGCATTAACACCACTCTTACCTTTGGCTCTCCTTGATCAGCTTTTTTCTCTTGTGGTTGCCTTGGTGATCACCTGTTACTGGTTGGCAGGTTGAATGGCATGCGCACAATTCTTTTGAATGTTGAATATGAAGGGACCGCCTATGCCGGTTGGCAATCCCAGACCAACGGGCTAGCTGTTCAGGATGTTGTTGAATCAGCGTTGACCCAGATTCTCAAGCAGGATGTTCGTATCCACTCCTCCGGACGGACTGATGCGGGAGTTCATGCTCGCAGCATGCCTGCCCATTTCCGAACAGAAAGCAACATCCCCCTATCAGCTTTTCGTGAAGGGGCCAATCGTTTCCTGCCCAGAGATGTGGTGATACGAGAAGTTTGTGAAATGCCAGCAAACTTTCATGCCCGATATTCAGCCAAAGGGAAATGGTATCGCTACACGATTTACCGTGGTGATATGCGCTCACCCCTTAATGATCGAACAGCCTGGCACTTGCGTGGCGGTTTGGATCTGGGCTTGATGCGCACTGCTGCAGAATTTATGGTCGGTAAACACGATTTTCACGTTTTTCGGTCCTCCGGGTGTGTTGCAAAAACCAGTATCCGTGACATTTTTAAGGTCGATATTGTTGCTGATCATGAGCTTGTTTACATTGATGTCAAAGGCTCGGGGTTCTTGCGGAACATGGTTCGGATGATGGTTGGCACCTTGGTTGAAGTCGGGCAGGGCAAGCGGCCAGAAAATGATATCTCTAAACTCTTGCTGGGTGAAGAAGGTCTGGTCTGTGGACCAACGGCACCAGCCCATGGTCTGTGCCTGCAAGAGGTTTGGTTCTGACCTGTAAATATATTCTTTAGCTCACATCTAATTCTCCTTGACTAGCTCGATGCCCTGAACTAAATATAGCGGTTAAATTATTTCACCCTCTGACCCCTATATGGAGGTATCGGCGATGCTCGATTCCGAGATTCGCGAAGGCTTGACCTTCGATGATGTTTTACTTCTCCCTGCCCATTCCAAAGTACTACCGCGCGATGTTGATCTGACCACTTACCTGACCCCCCAGATAAAGCTGAATATCCCCTTACTCTCTGCTGCGATGGATACAGTCACCGAGGCACGAACGGCTATTTGCATGGCTCGCGAAGGTGGTATCGGTATTGTTCACAAAAACATGTCTCCGGCTGAACAGGCTATGGAAGTCGATCAGGTCAAAAAATCTGAAAGCGGTATGATCGTTGACCCGATCACCATGGACCCCGACCAGAAGATTTACGAAGCTTTGGAATTGATGAAAAAGTATCGTATCTCCGGTGTCCCGATCACCAAGAATGGTCATCTGGTTGGTATCCTCACCAACCGTGACTTGCGTTTTGAGACCAAACTTGATCAGCCGATTTCGAATGTCATGACCAAGGAAAATCTGGTCACTGTCCCTCCCGGCACGACCCTCGAAGAGGCCAAGAAGCATCTCCACGAGCACCGCATTGAAAAACTGCTGGTGGTTGATGACAGCTACGAACTTCAGGGTCTGATTACGATCAAGGATATTGAAAAAGTGCGTAAATATCCGAATGCCTGTAAAGACGATATGGGACGTCTTCGGGTTGGTGCCGCTGTCGGCGTTGGCGATGATCTCGATGATCGCCTCGAACGCTTGGTGAATACAGGTGTCGATGCGATTATCATTGATACCGCACACGGTCATTCTCAAGGGGTTATTGATGCAGTTGCAGAAGCCCGTCGTAACTATCCGGACCTCTCTCTAATCGCCGGTAACATTGCTACTGCTAGTGCTGCCGAGGCTTTGATCAAAGCTGGTGTCAATGCTGTCAAGGTTGGTATCGGCCCTGGCTCGATCTGTACCACTCGGGTCGTCGCTGGTGTTGGTGTGCCACAAATTACCGCGATTGCCGATGTTTCCAAGATTACCCGTAAATTTGGTGTGTCTCTGATCGCTGATGGCGGCATCAAATATTCCGGGGAGTTGCCGAAAGCAATCGCTGCCGGTGCTGATACAATCATGATTGGTTCCTTGTTCGCCGGAACCGATGAGTCTCCAGGCGAGACGATTCTTTTCCAGGGTCGTACGTACAAAACCTATCGTGGCATGGGCAGCATCGGTGCTATGAAACAGGGCAGCAAAGACCGTTATTTTCAGGGCGATGCTGAAGATGTCAAACTTGTCCCGGAAGGGATTGAAGGCCGAGTACCATTCCGCGGCCCGCTCTCGGAAAATGTCCACCAGTTGATGGGTGGTCTGCGTTCCGGTATGGGTTATACCGGCTGCAAAACGATCAAGGATTTACAGGATAATGGTCAGTTCATGCGCATCACGAACGCTGGCCTGCGTGAATCACACGTTCACGATGTCAATATCACTCATGAAGCGCCGAACTATCGGATCGAGAAGAACTAAATAGTTTTCGTCTGGAAACGGCCCTTTTCCGCAATCTCTGCGTCAATCTGCATATTTGATTGTGCGGCGTAAAGTACTACGCCTCCGCTCAAATGCTTGATTTCCTTGACCTTGCGAAAAATTGCTCGTTTCCAAATCGAAAACTACACCCGAGCCACCCGGAGTTTCCCGATGGCCACTAAATAAGTGAAAAGTTAAAAGGGAAAAGTAAAAAGAGGAAAGTAGACCCCATGACTGACATCCATTCTGAAAAAATCCTGATCCTCGATTTCGGCTCTCAATACACCCAGCTAATAGCCCGGCGTGTACGTGAGACGCATGTCTATTGTGAACTGCATCCTTTCGATATGAGCCTGGATGAGATCAAGGCGTTTAATGCCACGGGCATTATCCTCTCTGGTGGACCGAAGTCGGTTTACGATGAGGGTGCTCCGGCGATTGAGGAAGAGCTCTTTGAACTCGGTGTGCCGGTACTTGGTATCTGTTACGGCATGCAATTGATGTGTCACCATTTCGGTGGCAAGGTCGTGCCCGCTGGCAAGCGTGAGTACGGTCATGCCGATTTGCTGGCCAAGGGAACGCCCGGTCCACTCTTCGACGGTTTCTTTATCGATGGTCATAGCCCGGTCTGGATGAGCCATGGTGATCATGTTGAAATTCAGCCGCAAGGTTTTGAAGAAATTGCTGTTACCGAAAATGCACCGGTCTGTGGCATTCAGAATGTAGAACGCAACCTTTACGGAGTTCAGTTCCATCCCGAAGTCAATCATACGCCGCGCGGTGAATTGCTGATTGATACCTTCGTACGTAAGATCTGTGGCTGTACCGGCAAATGGACACCTGGGCAGATCATCGAGGACGCTATCACGAGGATTCGTGAGCAAGTTGGCGAAGAAGAAGTAATCCTCGGTCTTTCCGGCGGTGTCGATTCTTCTGTTGCAGCGGCATTGATCCATCGTGCCATTGGCGATCAACTGACCTGCGTTTTTGTCGACAACGGCCTGTTGCGCCTTGGTGAAGGTGACCAGGTCATGGCTTCCTTTGCTGAAAATTTTGGTGTCAAGGTGATCCGCGTTGATGCTGAAGATCGTTTTCTCGGTAAGCTTGCCGGGGAAACTGATCCAGAAAAGAAACGCAAGATTATCGGCAACCTGTTTGTTGATATTTTTGAGGAAGAATCAAAAAAACTGGCCAATGCCAAGTGGCTTGCCCAGGGCACTATCTATCCCGATGTCATCGAATCGGCTGGCGGCAAAACCGGCAAAGCACAGAATATCAAAAGTCATCACAACGTCGGTGGTCTGCCTGATTACATGACACTTAAATTACTCGAACCTTTGCGTGAACTCTTTAAAGATGAGGTGCGCGCCATTGGCGAGGAACTCGGCCTGGCCCACCGCATGGTCTGGCGTCATCCCTTCCCGGGTCCTGGTCTCGGTGTGCGTATTCTCGGTGAGGTCAAAAAAGAGTATTGCGATATTCTGCGCCAGGCTGATGCTATCTACATCGAAGAACTCTATCAGAGTGGTAACTACGACAAGATCAGCCAGGCTTTTGCGGTCTTCCTGCCAGTCAAGAGTGTTGGTGTTATGGGTGATGGGCGCACTTATGAGTATGTCATTGCCTTGCGTGCCGTAGAGACCAAGGATTTCATGACTGCCGGATGGTACCCGATGCCATATGCGGATCTGGCACGCATCAGCAATCGTATTATCAATGAGGTGCGTGGAGTTAACCGGGTCGCTTATGATATTTCGAGTAAACCTCCGGCGACGATTGAGTGGGAATAAAGCTGTAACGTGTGACGCGGGACGCGTGACGAGAAAAGCTGATAAACGAGCGGGGCCGAAATTTTATTCTGGCTCCGCCTTTTTTATTTTGTCTCAGGATTAGGGCTTCAAGATTTAATTTTGCGATTTCGCGATTTCGCGGCTTCGCGTGAGAAAGGTTTGGACCGGGATTTATGGGCTAGTGACAGGGACGGGTAAGTGTCAACGGGAATGCTCCAGAAAAGATCAAATCCTGTCCCTGTGCCGCTTCTAAACAAATTTGCGCGGGATGGTTTTCTCCCAACTTTGGCAGTAGACGCGGAATCCTGCTTCGTAGGCATCAAGGTCAGCGCGCAAGTAAAAGTTCTCTGCATCTGATTGCATCACTGTGCGCGTCACGGTCCTGACGTGCCAATCACCCCGTCGGAGACCACGCTTGCTGATGACTTCACCGCAGACCGAATCAAAATCGTCGCCCTGGAAAGTGTAGCGTTCCAGGACGTACTTTTCCATCTCGAGATCGATCTCCTTAATCTGCACCACCGCTTCGTCTTTGACGACCTCCAAGGTAGAAATGTCGTGTTCGAGATCGCGGATAACCCTCCAGTTACGATCTGTCGTACCTAGCTGTCTGGTTGGCGGAACGAACGCCGATTCCGGTGCCCCGAATGGTTTAACCTGCTCGTTATGGTTGACGGCACGAACCGGCATGATCAGCTGACTGGCCCCGGTCAGGATATGGAGGCAGACGGGACGTGGCGGCGGCCAGGCCAGCGGCCAGTAAGAGGTTGATATGGCAATCCGGAAGCGATGCTCGGCCGGGAAGGTCTGGGCGATGTCGTTGAGTTTAACCTGGACCCGGTATTGTTGCCCCGGTTGGAGTGCTTCAGGGTGCTCATGACTCTGCCGATGGCACAGGTTGAGGATGCCGTAGGTGACCCGCGTCGCCTTGTCGTCGGGCGCGATGTCTGCCAGGCGGACTGCGACCATGGCGACCGGCTGATCCGCAGTAAGAACCAACTCGACCAGAGGTTGGCCGAGGATCTCCATGGTTTCTTCCAGTGGCTCACTGTCGAAGACCAGCGCGCCACCGTCTTCCTGACGTTGGTCGTGGGGCAGGTCCGGTGTCGCGCTGTAGGAACACCATTTGCCGGCGAACAGACCAACACTCAGGGGCGAGCGAATGGTTTTGATCACTTCGGGGGCATGGCCGAAACCAGGAATGATGCCGTGCCAGCCGAGTGTGAAAGGTTTTGGTGTAATGTTAGCTGTTGGCCAGTTTTGCTCTGCTACCCAACGTCCCGGACGGGTCGCGTAACTGGTCGTCGGTGGCACACTGTCGAGCATGTAAGCGCGTAACATCGGTTCATCCATGATGCCGTTCTCTTCACCTTTGAGCCAGTAATCCCACCAGCGTACGACCTCTTGCAGAAAGCCGATTGCGGGGCCGGGAATGCCATCGTGTGGATAACGATGACTCCATGGACCGACCAGACCGAGACGTGGGCAGTCAAGGTGTTCAAGCAGACGAAAGACGGCATTGGTGTAGCCGTCGGCCCAACCGCTAACGGTCATCACCGGGGTCTTGATGGCGCTGTGGTCCTCACAGACTGAGCCATGTTTCCAATAGTCATCGCGTTGCTGGTGACGCAGCCAGGTGTCGAGCCAGAGGCCGCTTTTTTCGAGTCGTTCGAACCACATGTCGCGCCAGGCATCGCCAACAATCTCCGGGTCGGGCGGCATCGAATTGTAGGCGAACATGACGCTGGCCCACGACAGATTATCGCCGAGCAGGCAGCCGCCCATGTAGTGCACATCGTCGGCATAGCGGTCATCAGTGGAGGCGACACTGATCACCGCCTGCAGCTCCGGCGGTTGACGGGCTGCTAATTGCAAGCCGTTGAAGCCTCCCCAGGAGATACCGATGATGCCGACCTTGCCGTTGCACCAGGGTTGAGCCGCCAACCAACTTAAGACTACTTCACCATCGGCCAGCTCCTGTTCCAGATATTCATCGGTCAACAGGCCTTCGGAATCGCCGCTGCCGCGCAGGTCAACGCGCATGGACGCGTAACCGTGTCCGGCGTAATAGTGATGATGGCCGGTGTCGCGATGGCGGGTGAAGTCGCGTTTACGGTAAGGAATGTACTCAAAAATTGCTGGAACAGGTTCGTGCAAACAGCCTTCAGGCAACCAGAGCCGAGCGGCCAGATGGACGCCGTCTGACATTGGGATCCGGATATTTTCGATGGTTTTGACTTCGCATGGGAATAACTCGATGTGTTTCATCTAAATCTCCTGAGCGGCCACGGGCTCGAATTCGAAAAGGAGCCTCCGCATGCAGGCATGATACTTCTCCAAAAGCTCCTCTTCGCTCCCTCCGCCGACAAAGATATTGGCATACTCGAAGCTGTAGCTGTCGGTATCGGCAAAGTCGGACAGCCGAGCCCCCTCGTGCGCCCAGACCATGACGAAGACGCCATCGACCTCACGTTGCAGGGTATCGATCTCTGCACGGTTGGGCACGCGCCGTACCATCGCATCCCCGCAATAGCGGCGGACCATGAACTTGGTGGCCATGGGATAAGTTCCTTGTTTAGATGGATATTCGGGTTGGATGCCAAGGGCAACCTCCACCATGACTTCCTGATGCGAAGCGCCATCAACGAGGAAAAAGAGCGGACAGTGCGACTTGGAGATGCGCGGGTTGATCTCGAGCAATGTGATGCGTCCGGTTGCTGGATCGTGGAAGAATTCGATATTAAACGGTTCGTTGTTAAGACCGGTGCGGCGTATGACGCGGATGGCAACTTCGCTCATCTGTTGCCGGATTTCGGCTGGCAGTCGCGAGGGGTAATGGTAGCGGCTGAAACTTGATGGGTTTTCTTCGCGCAGCGAGTCGACCACACCGTAGATCCTGGGCTCGCCGTTGTAGACATATCCTTCCAGGGTGCACTGGTTTTCTGCGCTGATGATTTCTTCAGCCAGGCAATAGTTGCCGTTGATCGCGGCGATTTCCGGAGGGACATCGGCACGCTCGAAGAGAAAGTTGAACGGATCGGAAAAGCGTCCTATGCGTTCTTTTATTTGCGGGATCGCAGCAGAGAAATCAGCTTCGTTGTCGATGTGAAAACCAAGGATTGACGAATGGGCCTTGACCGGTTTGATCCAGAACGGAAAATCGAGGTCGATTTGCGACAGGGGGTTGTCGGCGAAGGGATTGAAGGCGGTAAACCCGGGAATCAGCTCAGGGACCACCTCGTGCTGGATCAGGCGACTCCAGTACTTGTGCTCACAGCGCAAAATGCTCTCGGTGGATGTCGTCGAAAGTCCGGCGGCATGACGCAGGGTTGGCAGCATGAGGGTGGCCGGAAAATCCCAGTAAGAGACTATGGCGTCAATGGTACCGTTGAAGTTTTCAAGTCTGTGACATGCTTCTGCCAGTAACTCAGGCATCGAATAGTTGGCGGCCGAGATGATCTTTTCCGGCGGGAGCAGGGCGTGGTAGCAATAGTGGTCTGCTTGGCGAATTGTGCCGAAAAGAGCTTTTGTAAAATCATCTAGGGCAAGGACAAAGATATTTTTCTTCATCGGCGACTCCTGTCTGACTCTTCTTAACTCTATCCTGCTGATGGCAAGGGTCAAGGCCGACCTGGACAAAGATGCTTTTACGGGAAACTTTTGCCGGCAAACCTGACCCCAGACTCCTTTTCCCGTTAATTTTCTGGTGTTTACTTATTGTAAACCCTTGTAATGCGTGTTAATGTTTACAAAATGTAAACGGAGGGGTGTGTATGCATGTTATTGCCAAATTGGCATTTATGGAGGCAGCTCGAAAATTTCCACAAGATCGTAAAACTTTGCTGGAAATATATCGGCTACTAAAGTCAGGGAAGTTCAAAACTCCAGAGGAATTGAAGGCTCTCTTCCCTTCACTGGACAATTTCAAATATCTGAACCACGGCTATGTGATTGATGTTGGAGGCAATAATTTAAGGATTCTGGCAGTGATTTACTTTGATGGTCAGAAGTTATTCGTTCGGCACATAGTCACTCACAAAGAATATGACAAGCTTTGCGACAAGTACAGGAAGGGAGAATTGTAATGACCAATACAGCTGAAGCCAAAAAGCTGACCAACTCTTTCTTCTCGTTCTATGATCAAGCAAGCCAATTCATTGATATTAAATCTAAAGAGGATTACGAACGTTCTCTTTAGCTGGTTGAACACCTGATGACCACCTCTGAGGATACGGCGGAGAATCCAATCCTGCATTTGATCAACCTGATCGCTGCTTCAATCGAAAGGTACGAGAACAGCTTTGAAGAGGTTGTTGAATTCGAAAGGGCTGCCGATGCTCTCGATCCTGCTATTTCAACTCTTCGCGTCATAATGAATCAGAACAATTTGGCCTATGCTGATCTAAAAGATGAGATCGGCTCAAAGTCACTTGTTTCGCAAATTATTAATGGCAATAGAAGCTTAACGAAGGATCACATCAGGAAATTGTCAGATCGTTTTCATGTTAGTCCTGAATTGTTTTTTTAGGTAGAGATGTGTTCATAGGAATAACATGGGTCATTTAGTTTGTTGATTATCTTGGGTGCCACCCCGAACTCCAACAAGGGCTTGATGTTCCGCCCCGAAACGGCTACTCTGCCGTCTCTTTTTTTGCCAGCGCTCGTTCGCGGCCGTTAACTTCACTGTTTCAGACTTAAGCTCGTCGAGAACCGCATGCACGACACCCTTGATCCCACAATAGCAGACTATATCTCCGCAGAAGAGCAGCGCCTTGCAGAAATCTGCCAGGCGGCAGATCGCTACAACCAAGACCGCAAGGAGAAGTTGCGTGGTCATGATCAAAAAATCCGCGTCTTAAGGGCAGATCGCATCAACGCCAACGATCCCCGTGAAATAGACCGGCTGACCACTGAGATCGAACGCTTGTCCCTGTACGATCCGTACAGATACCTGCCCCCCTTTGAGCAGACGACAACTCCCTATTTGGCAGGTATCGCTATCTGCGACGACGATCCCGCGATTGGACGCAAACATATCCTGTTTGGCAAGCAGACCCTGATGGATGGCAACCGGGTTGTGGTCACTGACTGGCGCAAAGCCCAAGTCTCCACGCTCTATTACGAATGGGATGAGGGCGAGGAGTACGAAGACGATATCGGCGACCGGGAACGCAGCGGCACGATCGAAAAGAAAATTGTCTACGGTATATCAAGGCGTGAACTGCACTCCCTCAAAAGTGATAGCGGCAGCTTCGAAAAACAAAACGGCCTCTGGGGTGAGCCGGAACAGCAGAACTCAAGTGTGCATAAAAAGGAAGCCAGCGGCGATCACCGCATGGTCGATATCGTCTCCCTGATTTCGCGTGAACAGTTCGGCCTGATTACCCGCAACAGTGACGGTTGTCTCTACCTGACTGGTGGCGCCGGCTGTGGCAAAACCACGGTCGCCCTGCACCGGCTTTCATACCTGATCTTCAACCAGCCGGAACGTTTTCGTCCCCAACGCTGCCTGGTGGTGATGTTCAACAAGTCGCTGCGCAACTACGTCAAAAAGACCTCGGTCGACCTTCTGACCAATCAGCTGCCGGTCGAGACCTTTCATTCCTGGGCGGTCAAGGCCATGCGCTCGTTGGGGATTACTGTTGCCTTTAGCGCGCAGGGTGGGGGGCTCACTGTTCTCAAAAAAAGCTCAGTCATCTACGCTGCCCTGCTCGAGTATGTCGCCACCGACAGCCAGGGCTCGCTGCTCGCCGACCTTGGTGCCTTTTATGCCGATTCGGTATTATGGCGCCGCCATCTTGGTAACTCACCGCACATTGATAAGCTGCTCAGGCAGGGGCAAAGGCTACTGGCCGGGGCGAGCAATGAAATCGCCTTTGATGATGCCGGGGTGTTGATCCACCTGGCCCAACTGCGTAAACCGGGGCTGGAGATTGCCGATGCACTCGGCTGGTACGAGCATGTCCTGGTCGATGAGGCGCAAGATCTCTCCCTGGTG
>DAOWJU010000232.1 GCA_030640215.1 Desulfuromonadales bacterium | reverse complement strand
GGCAAATCTGGCACTGGTCGAGAAGTCGGCGTTGTAATGAAAACTACTGCCAGAGAAGTCATGAATCAATGAGTTGAGACTTTCCCGGCCGGTACCAGTGCTGAGGATCTTAACTTCGTAGGTGACGCTAACTGTTCCGCCTGCCTTGCCGTCAACCCAACAACTGAGATAGCTGGGACTAGTAGGGTCGTTATCCCATCCACAGCTGTCGGCATAAAGCTTGTCATTAGGGCTGTTGACGATAGGCGAAGTGTCTGCCGAGTAGGTGGATTCGACAGACAAAACCTGAAAAATTGTGTTTGGAAAGTTTACGAAGCTTTCCAGTTGCTGGTAGCCCTGGGTTGCTGTATATCCAGACATGCGGATGTAGTAGGTGTTGCCGACAATCAGATCCATGCTGCCACCGTTTGGGACGGAGGCAAGTGACGCGAGCGAGGTACCAAAAGCCATGTCGGTGATGGCATTTCGAGACTGCGACACCAAACGCTCAACTTTGATTTCTCGTGGTGTCGGCGTGGACACGCCGCTGGCGGTGATATGAAAACGACGGGTCTGATCAAAGGCGGCGGAGGTTCGGTTTAGTTCGACTTCGAAGAAGGCATCTGTGCAGCCTCCTGCAGGAATGTCAATGTTGATCGAAGAACTCGACCCTGGCCTCAGGTTGATATAGGTCCCACTGTCTGTGCCGCCCGCGTCCCATGAAAAGTTCACCGGGATATTGCTTGCTGCTGTGTCACTGCAAACTTTTGCTCCAACAGGGAAACGATAGGGGCCAAAGGCCGGAGAGTTGCTGTCGAGGCCGATAACGTTCCAGGTAGATGGCGTGACCGTGATTGCTGCCAAGGCTGATGTGCTAGCCAGCAGAACCGTTGCTATTACGAACGTGACAATAGCGAGTCGTAAAGCCAAATCTTTAGCTTTGAAAATTGAAAAAAAAGTCAAAAAGTTGCGTTTAGACAAAATCAATCCTGTTTAGTTCAAGTCTTACGGCGCAAAAGATGGCCAAAAAACCACACCAAATGACCAGATACACCACACTGGTGCCAAATCTGGTTATCCAAATTGGAAAGCAAAACGCCCGACTTCATTATTTCGAAGCAGGGCGTCGCCAAGTTTTGTGATGGAATATTACAAGCCATCAAGTGGTCAACACCTTCTCTTCGGTGGCTAGGCTAACCGGAAAAACATGTAATTCCGGCCCCTTGGCTCTGCGTCGCCAGGTTGCCATGGCTTTGCTATTATCGGAGAAGAAATAAAACCTGGATTCCAGGCAATGTGATTAATGAGAAAAAGTATGGAGCCCCCCCCCACTTAGGTATGAAATTAGTATGCATCAAAAGTTGTATAATGTTGGGGATGCACATGTTATACCACAAAAACGACCTTTGTGGTTATGAATAGGTCTGTCGTGATTTGTGGGGACTTGTTGTAAATAGAAAAGCCCCGCCGGTTTCCCGGCGGGGCTTTGTTGATCCATGATTGAGACAATCGAAATCTATTCGCAGAGATCGATTTTGATGTCCCAGTTCTTGATGCGCATGGTGCCGTTTTCGGCCATGTTCAATTGCATCTTAAAGGCGCGATCAAACATCTGGGGCTCATGGCCAACGCCACGTGCGATACAAGTCTTGGTAGCCATCTCCAGGTAATCGTTGAGGATAGGCTTGTACTCGGGATGGCCACATTTTTCGATGATCAACTTGGCGCGGTCTTTCGGTGCAACACCGCGTAGGTCAGCCAGGCCCTGCTCGGTAACCAGCACGTCGAGGTCGTGCTCAGTGTGGTCGATATGTGGAGCCTTCGGTACAACGCAGGTGATGCCGAGAGGATCGGTCTTGCTCGGACGCGTTGAAGGCGAGTGCATGATTTTCAGGTAACCGTTACGCAGGTAGTCACCGGAACCGCCAAGGCCGTTGATCATCCGGGTACCGCCGACCAGGGTCGAGTTGGCGTGAGCGTAGATGTCAAATTCGACTGGAGTGTTCATGGCGATACAACCTAGACGACGGATCGGCTCAGGAGCGTTTGAGATCGACAGTGGCCGCAGGATGCATTTATCAAAATACTTCTCCCAGTTCTCGAAGAAACGTGGGAAACCGGGATCTTCTGAAAGGGAAAGTGAACAGGCCGAGGCGAAGTTCAGTTTACCGGAGTCGAAGAAGTCGAGCATGGTGTCCTGAAGAACCTCAGTGTAAACAGAGAGGTTGGTGAAAGGACCATTGGCCAGACCGCCGACAACGGCGTTAGCGATGGACCCGACACCTGATTGCAGAGGCAAGAGATTCTCAGGAAGACGACCCATCTTTACTTCGTGGGCAAAGAATTCCATGAGGTGGCCAGCAATTGCGTCGGAAGTGTCGTCTTGACCAGCAAAAGCACGACCTTTGTCGCGGTGCTTGGACTCAACTACAGCAACGACCTTCTCCATGTCGCAAGGGACATAGGGTGTTCCGATGCGTGTATGCGCCTCAGTGATCAGGAAGGGTGCACGATTTGGCGGCTTCTGCTGCATGTGGATGTCGTGCAGACCTTCGAAGGAAGGCTGCCCAGTGTTGACTTCAAGAATGATCTTATCGCAGAGGCCGATAGCTTCAGCGACGATGCCACAAGAAGAAGTCAGTGCCAAACCACCATCTTCAGTGATGGCAGATACTTCGAAGATGCCGATATCGTAACGGCCATTTTCGGTGTAGAAGCCGTAGCTGATGTCCTGAGCAAACAGGCCAAGGTGTTTGTCGCCCATGCGGATGCGACCAGCGTTGATGCCTTTGGCGATGTTCTTACCAGTCTGGTAAGGCCAGCGGCGATCAATCATGTCGAGAGTCGCCCAGCGATCTTCGGTCTCGGCACCGACAGAAGCACCGATGAAGAGATTGAACTTCATCTTGCCCTGAAGGTTGTTGGCTTCAACGTGGTCAGCCAAAGCCATGGGGACTGCTTTGGGATAACCGGCCGGGGTGAAACCGGACCAGAGAAGGTTCTGGCCAGCACTGAAGTACTGAATGGTATCTTCGGCCTTCATGACTTTGCTGAGCAGGGACTTGCGACGAACGCGACTTTCCAGTGTTCCGTAATCGGACATGCTCTCTCCTCCGTGATGGAATTTATTCGGAATGTGTTCCGAATTTAGAATTGTTTGTCGAGAACAGGATTAAAACGCTGTCCCTTATCGCGACGATGGCATTCTCTTTATCAGTTGTTTTTACTGGCTTTCTGGGATGATCTCATCAATGACAGAAACAGGCTATGTGGATGCCCGTCGGTCCAATTGAGACAGTTGTCAGGAAACCGTATACAAAATAGAACATTTTTATAGTATGAGGCCCACGGCAAGTCAAGGGAAAATATACCGTATTCTGTATACATGCACCCATTGTCAACCGTGCGACCTGAAACGTAAAAAGCCCATCCGCGAGGATGGGCTTTTTAATCCTTCAAGCTCTTGGTGAATCAGTAGTTTTTTTCGATAAATCTCTGTGCGTCGAGGATGAATTCACTCCCTATGTAGTCGTCAAAAAGTGTGTTGAAAGCAACCACAGCTTTCTCCTTCTCACCGGACAACAGGTAGGCTTGACCGAGATAGTAATACGCTTTGTCACGCTCATAATAATTCGGATACTTCTTCAGCAAGGCTTCAATTCGATTGATCGATGCCGAGAAATACTTGGTTCGCAGGTAAAACTTGCCGATATTGAGCTCACTGGCAGCCAGCAGGTTAAGCATGCGGTCAATGTAAATCTGGGTCTCTTCCTGACGACGGTCTTCCGGGAAGCGCTCCTTTAAGGTTGTGAAAGCGTTGAGCGCATAGACGGACGCTGACTGGTCCTGGTCGGTGGCGAGGAGCTGATGCGTATAGGAAAGTCCGAGCTGATAGAGTACGTCAGCAACACGGGGATGGTTTGGATGGTTCTGTAAAAATGCCTCATAGGCAACCGAGGCTTCGACATATTCTTCGCCAAGGTAGTGTGCTTCGGCAATCTTCAGTTCGGCCAGGGTATTTAGCTCTGGCGAGTAATAACTATCTCTGACTTTTTCCCATGAAGCAATGGCGTCTCGGTAGAGCCCTTTTTCGTAGAATTCTTCACCTTCCTGAAAATACACTCCGGCGTTTTTTGCCGGGGGAACAACCGTGCTGGGTGCGCAGGCGGCAAGAAGACAGAGACTAAAGAGAAATAAACACGTTACTGATTTATACATACTGACTGTTCCTGATGGTGAAATTTATGAGGTTTTCAAACCGTTGACTGGTGAAGCACTAGATAACGGAAAATCCGTGCATTTGTCAATCGTTTCCTCGGAGCACAAACTCTCAGGATGGCTCCTCAGCCATCGCTGTGCGTAGCTTAGCAAGAGAGTTCTGTTCAATCTGGCGGATGCGTTCACGACTGATTCCGAACTCATTCGCGAGATCCTGCAGGGTTCTGGGAGGGTCAGCCAGGATTCTCTGCTCGATGATATGGCGTTCACGAGGCTTTAGTACCTCAAGAGCGGCTGAAGTGCGTTCGGTGTTGAGTCGTTGTTCCTCATGCGCAAGGAGAAGGTCTTCCTGATTGTCACTTTTATCTGCCAGGGTGCTGAGCAGGGTATAGCCTTTGCCTTCAGTCAACTCGACATCAAGCGAGGTGTCGCGACTTCCCATACGCTGACTCATCTCAGCGACAACAGCCTCGTTGACCTCAAGCTCATGGGCGATATCCTCGATCTGTTCCGAGCCGGTCAAGTTGCGCAGGGCGTTACGAGTCTGAGCCAGCTTAAAGAAGAGTTTCTTCTGCATTTGCGTGGTACCGATCTTGACCAACGACCAACTGCGCATGACGTAATTCTGGATGTAGGCGCGGATCCACCATACGGCGTAAGTGATCAGCCGTGTGCCACGAGCTGGGTCGAACTTCTTAACGGCCTTCATCAGGCCAATGTTACCTTCCTGAACAAGATCAAGCAGGCGCAGGCCATAGCCGCGGTATTCGTTGGCGACCTTGACGACAAAACGCAGATTAGCGCAAATCAGGCGGTGGGCCGCATCCATATCATCATCTTGCAGCTGTCGTACTGCCAGATCATGTTCCTCTTCGGCGCTCAACAGGTCGAAGCGATTAACCTGAACCATATAATGTTCGAATGTGTCGGTTGTGACTGGTAGATTCAACGTACTCATAAATCTTAGTTCCTTAGGTAAATTGAGGTTTTGGCACTCTCGCTGGTAGAGTGCTAAACATATATACCAAAATGAATGTAATTATGCAAGAGGGCTCTGCAGGTATTAGAGAAATAAGTAACTGTTCAGCACAATCTGAACCGTTTATAAAAATGTCTGTCATCCTCGAATGATTCTATCGGGGATCCATGATCTTAAAGTCTGGATTCCCGATTACACCCTCGGGAATGACAGGCTTTTTATTGCACTGAATAGCTGCAGAAAAGTTGACAGTTTGTTGTGCCCACCGCATAATGCTGGTCTGAATTAAGCTTATTTCTGTCACGTCATGTTATTG
>DAOWJU010000168.1 GCA_030640215.1 Desulfuromonadales bacterium | reverse complement strand
TCGAGCAGTATAACGGCAAAGAACCGATTTTCGATACATTCGGTCTCGAAGTCGAAATCGCCCGCGCCTTAGGCCGCAAAGTGTGGTTGAAGAGTGGCGGTTACATCGTTATTGAACAAACCGAGGCGCTGACAGCCGTCGATGTCAATACTGGCCGTTTTGTCGGCAAGCACAACCTGGAAGATACCATTCTCAAAACTAACCTTGAGGCCGTCAAAGAGACTGCTTTCCAGTTACGCCTGCGCAATATCGGTGGTCTGATCATTATTGATTTCATTGACATGGAAAAAGAGGCTCATCGCGAGCAAGTCCATGGTTCTCTCGAAGAGGCTCTCAAAAACGATAAATCAAAAACCAACATTCTCAAGATCTCGGAACTTGGCCTGGTGGAGATGACCCGTAAGCGAGTCCGTGAGAGTATCGGTCGAACCCTATGCGAAGCCTGCCCCTACTGCGACGGCAAGGGTTATGTGAAAAGCCGTGCGACCACTGTTTACGAAATCTTCCGCGAGCTCCAACGCGAGATGGGACCGGCGCCTGGCTACCGAATGACCCTGCTGGTTCATCCGGACATTGCTTCTCTCCTCTACGATGACGAGCGTCATGGCATCGAGGAACTGGAGAAAAAATTCGAAAAGCAGATCACGATTACAGCACGTCAGAATTTTCATCTCGAACAGTTCGAGATCATTGTCGGTTGATTTCGCTTGAGTTCATGGTTTTCTCTTGACATGCCAGTACTGACAAAAGTATAAGTACCAGTTCCTGAACGGACCAAGTCCGTAATCAAAGGCACGAAAGCGAGGTGAACAGGCTATGTACGCGGTCATTAAAACCGGAGGAAAGCAGTATAAAGTTTCCGCAGGCGACCTTCTTAAGGTCGAAAAACTTGATGGTGCGGTGGGCGATTCCATCGAACTGAACGAAGTCCTCATGGTTGGCGGAGAAGAGGTTAAAATCGGAACACCTCTCTTACCTAATGCGAAAGTAACAGCGCAGATCGTCGAGCAGGGTAAAGACAAAAAAATCCTGGTCTTCAAATCGAAGCGTCGTAAGAACTATCGCAAGAAGTACGGCCACCGTCAGCCCCTCACTCGTCTCAAGATAACGAATATTGAAGCTTAAGGAGTAGAACCATGGCTCATAAAAAAGCGGGCGGCAGTTCACGTAACGGCCGCGACAGCATAGGCAAACGCCTCGGAGTCAAACGTTACGATGGCCAGTTGGTGACAGCCGGATCAATTCTGGTTCGTCAGCGTGGCACGACCATTCATCCCGGCAACAATGTCGGCTGCGGCAAAGACTACACTCTCTTTGCCCTGATTGAAGGCAAGGTCAAGTTCGAACGTCTCGGCAAGGATCGCAAGAAAGTCAGCGTCTACGTCTGAGGATAGGCTCCTGAACAGTTAAAAAGCCCGAGGTTCTTTAGTGAACTTCGGGTTTTTTATGTTATGACTTGATAAGTGAAAGGGAAAAGTAGAAAAACGATAAAACTGATGGACTTACTTTTCCCTTTTTAAATTTTACTTTTTACATGCACCCAGAATCATCACTATGAAATTTATCGATGAGGTCAAAATAAACGCCAAGGCTGGCGATGGTGGGCGCGGCTGCCTCTCCTTCCTACGCGAGAAGTTCGTGCCGCTTGGCGGCCCGGACGGCGGCGATGGCGGGCGGGGTGGAGATGTTCTGCTTGAAGTAGACATGTCCATTACCACTCTCCTCGACTTGCGCTATAAGCACCACATCAAAGCCAAGAACGGTATGCCCGGCCTGGGCAAAAACAAGCACGGCAAAGGTGGTGAGGATCTGGCCATCAAAGTACCACCCGGTACTCTGGTTTATGATGACGAAACTGGTGAACTGCTTGCCGACCTGACCAAGGCCGACCAGGGTTTTCTTCTGCTCAAAGGTGGTCAAGGTGGACGCGGCAATGCCCGTTTTCTTACTTCCAGCAACCGGGCGCCCCGCCACACCCAACCGGGGATTCCTGGTGAAGAGCGCACCCTGCGACTGCAACTCAAGTTGCTTGCTGATGTCGGCCTGGTGGGACTCCCCAACGCTGGCAAGTCGACGCTGATTTCCTGTATCTCTGCAGCTCGACCGAAAATTGCCGACTATCCTTTTACTACCTTGATTCCGAACCTTGGCGTGGTTAAGTATGGTGACTTTCGCTCTTTTGTCATGGCCGACATCCCTGGACTTATCGAAGGTGCCAGCGATGGGCATGGACTGGGATCACGTTTCTTAAGACACATTGAACGCACTGATCTTTTTCTCCACCTCGTCGATCTTTCATCTCTTCAGGAAGGCGACCCGACCGAGAACTTTGACAAGATCAACCAGGAGCTCAAGCGCTACAACCAGGAATTGGGTGAACGGCCCATGCTCGTGGTCTTTACCAAGCAAGACATCACCGAGGTCCGTGAGCAGACCGCTGAGCTTCGTCCCCTCTTTGAGGACCGCGGTTTTCGAACGCTGGCTATCTCGGCTGTCACCAGAGCAGGCCTGCCCGAACTTGTCGCAACTGTCGCCAGCGAACTGGATCGCATGCGCCAAGGGGACACGCTTGACAGCCCTGGCGACTGACGGTAAGATTCTTTAGTCTTTTCAATAGTTTCCATAAGCAGACAAGTACATATACAATGCGTAGAATTCTTCTGGCACATGTCAAACGGGTCGTCATCAAGATAGGCAGCGGGGTCATCTCCGACAACGACGGTCTCGACCTCGAGCGTATTGCAACTATTTGCGAAGATGTCTATAAACTTCGCCAACGGGGATACGAAGTCATCCTGGTTTCATCGGCAGCCGTTGCTGCCGGAAAAGCGGATCTGGGGATTGTCGGCAAACCTCACAATATCCCTCTCCCTCTCAAACAGGCGGCAGCCGCCATCGGCCAGAGCCGACTGATGCGTGCCTACAAGGATGCCCTGCGCCAGTACGAGCTGAAGGCGGCGCAGATCCTCTTGACGCGCGACGATCTCGCCAACCGACGTCGCTACCTGAATGCGCGCAACACTTTGATGACTCTGCTTGAATATGGAATTGTGCCAATTATCAACGAAAATGACACCGTTGTGATTGACGAAATCAGGTTCGGTGATAACGACAATCTCTCAGCCATGACGACGAATCTGGTTGAAGCCCAGTTATTGGTCATCCTCTCCGATGTTGATGGGCTCTACAGCAGTGACCCGCGACACAACCCGGACGCCAAGCTGATTTCAGAAGTTGAACGCCTCACACCGGAGATCGAAGCCATGGCTGGCCGCGAAAAAACGAACCTCGGCACCGGCGGCATGACCACCAAACTAAAAGCCGCCAAACGTGCGACCCTGTACGGTGCTGGCACGGCAATCATCAATGGCCGCACACCGCACAATCTGCTCAACCTCTTTGACGGCCATGAACTCGGCACCTATTTTCTGCCCGCACGTGACCCGATGGCTGCCCGCAAACACTGGATAGCCTTCACCAAGAAACCAAAGGGCAAGCTGATTCTTGACGATGGCGCTCATAAAGCCGTGACCGAACGTGGCAAAAGTCTCTTGCCATCAGGAATCTGTCAAATTGACGGTAGTTTTGAACGTGGCGACGCAGTCCGTCTCTGCGATCTCAACGGCGATGAATTTGCCAAAGGGGTCACGAATTACACCTCGGCGGAGGTGACGCGCATCATGGGCAAAAAGACCGCGGAAATCGAAGCAATTCTTGGCTATCAATACGGCGACGAGATTGTTCATCGCGACAACATGGTTATCAACGCCAAAAAAGAGTAACGTTGGAAGCGCACGATACTTCTCTAACCAGGCCTTGCGGCCAACGGAGACTTGAAGGAGCTGAACGATGAGCGTAGCTGAACAGATGTTAAAGGTCGCACAAGATGCCAAGGCTGCATCCCAGACCATGGCCTGTCTCTCTTCCGCTGTCAAAAACGAGTTACTGCAACGCATGGCCCAAAGCCTTCTGGACCACACCGAAGAGTTGATTGAAGCAAACGGTAAGGATCTGGCCGCCGCCCGCGAAGCCGGGCTTGCCCCGGCCATGGTTGATCGTCTGGCACTCGATGCTCCACGTATCCGTGGTATGGCCGATGGTTTGCGCGAGGTTGCCGAGCTACCGGACCCGGTTGGTGAAATTACCGGTATGCAGCGACGCCCCAATGATCTGCAGATCGGCCGCATGCGCATACCGCTGGGCGTTATCGGCATCGTTTATGAGTCTCGTCCGAATGTTACCGCTGATGCGGCAGGGCTTTGCCTGAAGAGCGGCAATGCGGTGATTTTACGCGGCGGCAAAGAAGCATTCCATTCCAATCTGGCGATCGGTAAGGTTCTAAAAAGCGAGCTGGAGCGCATGCGCCTGCCTGCCGCTGCCTTGCAGGTCATTGAGACCACTGACCGTACGGCTATTCTCGAACTCCTCAAACGGGAAGAGGAGATCGACCTGATCATCCCACGCGGCGGCGAAGGGCTGATCCGCTTCGTCAGTGAACATTCGCGAATTCCAGTCATCAAACATTACAAGGGCGTCTGTCACACCTTCGTTGATGCCAGCGCTGACTACGAGCAAGCGGAAAAGATCTGCATCAATGCCAAGGTTCAGCGTCCCGGGGTCTGCAATGCCATGGAGACTTTGTTGATTCACCAGGACATCGCTGAAACCTTCGTACCGCGCATTGCTGCGGCCATGCGAGCTCAGGGCGTGGAGTTGCATGGCTGTGAAACGACCCGTGAATTTGCGGCCGAGGCCCTGCCGGCAACAGAAGAGGATTGGCACGCTGAATATCTTGATTTAACCCTGGCAGTAAAGGTTGTCGAGAGCCTCGATGAGGCAATTAAACACATTCGCAAATATGGCTCCCTGCATACCGAAGTCATCGTCACCCGCGACTATCAGAACTCACAGCGTTTTCTGCGCGAGGTCAATTCCAGCGTCGTCATGGTGAATGCCTCCTCGCGTTTTTCCGATGGCAATCAATTCGGGCTCGGTGCAGAAATCGGCATTTCCACCACCAAACTACATTCGTTCGGCCCCATGGGCCTGGAAGACCTGACCACACGCAAGTTTATCGTCCTCGGCGACGGCCAGATAAGGCAGTGAAGGAAAGCGAGAGGAGGCTGCGCACTGTGCTTCACCTTTCGCACCACACGAGACTATGAAAACAGGCATCCTCGGCGGCACATTCAACCCGATTCACCTTGCTCATCTGCGCATTGCCGAAGAAGTGCTGCAGGCGTGTAAGCTCGACAGGCTGCTTTTTGTCCCGGCAGCCGAGCCACCCCACAAGGAGGTCGCCGGGCAGGTCTCGTTCACTCATCGACTCGCGATGGTCGAAGCGGCAATCCGGGACTACCCCAGATTCCAGGCCTCCGATCTTGAAATCCGTCGTAGCGGTAAAAGCTTCTCTGTTGACACACTCGAGATTCTGCGCAAAGAAGATCCACACGGAGAGCGCTATTTCATCATCGGTCTTGACTCATACCGTGACATCGCCTCCTGGAAAGATTTTACCCGGCTCTTCAGCTTGAGCCACCTGGTGGTGATGACCCGCCCCGGTGTGCTGATGGATGACCCGTTAGGGCCCCTGCCCGTTGCGGTCCGTAAGGACTTCTGCTACGATAAAGAGGCAGAAAAGATTCAACACAAATCAGGCAATAACTTGATTTTTCTAAAGGAAACTTCCCTGGATATTTCCTCAACCAAGATTCGGAGCATGCTGGGCAACGGACAATCAATCTGTCATCTGGTCGCTCCTGCCGTTGCCGGCTACATTAAAGAACATGGTCTTTACCAAAAAACAACTCATGCGCCTCTGTCAAAAAACAACTAAAGGGAGTCATTGACTTGCAATCAAAAGAACGGGCGCAAAAATGCGCCGACCTGGCCCTCGACAAAAAAGCCTTTAACGTCCGCATTCTAGACGTTCGCAAGATTTCGTCATTAACAGATTTCATCATACTCGCCTCAGGCAGCTCCGACCGCCAGGTCAAAGCCGCAGCCGAATCTGTTCACCTTGGCTTGAAAAAAGAGTACGACACCATGCCGATCGGCATGGAGGGAATCAGCGAAGGTCGCTGGGTGCTGATTGACTACGGCGATGTCATGGTCCACGTTTTTCACGAGCCGGTCCGGCTCTTTTACGATCTGGATGGCCTCTGGTGCGATGCCGAAGAGATCCCGGTGCAGGGTGATACGCAGGAAACAACTTAGGTCCTCTTATGAGATTGAACCTGCTCTGCGTCGGGCGACTGAGCCTGCCTTACTTAAATGATGGCTGTAGCGAATTTGCCGAGCGCCTCAAACGTTACCTGCCTCTTTCCATCAGCGAGATTAAAGAGCATAAAACCGGTCGCAAACAGAACTTGCAACGCATCATAGCGACCGAGGGAGAGAATATCGAGCAACGCATCCCGAACGGGAGCTTTGTTATTGCACTTGACCAACGCGGCAAAAGCATGAGCTCAGAGCAACTGGCCGACCTGATGAGCGACCATATGGTGCGCAGCATACCGGAATGGACCCTGTTGATTGGTGGCCCTTACGGACTGAGTGAGAGTTTGCGAAAACGTGCCGACCTCGTCCTCTCCCTCTCGACCATGACTCTGACTCACCAGATGGCAAGGCTACTGTTGCTTGAACAACTCTATCGATGCTGCACAATTATCCGCAATGAGCCATACCATCATTGACAATAACCTTTTTGCACCCCAGAAAAGGTAAACCCAGCTTTTGTGTGTGTTTTTTTCTTCGCCTGAACCCCCACTTTTGTGGTTAACTATCAGAATATATTTCAAAGTAGGTTTTTCAAGAGATTTAAGGAGAGCACGATGAGTGAACAGTTTGACCTGGTCAAGGAACAGCTTCTTAGAGAACGCCAGGGTCTGCTGCTGGAAGTCAGTGATTCTTATGAAACCTGCCGTGAGATAGGACAGGATGGTGTACCTGACATCGGTGACATGTCCTCAGCGGCTTACAGTCGCGACGTGCTCTTTAACGTCAGCGAAACCAAACGCCAGCGCATCAACGACATAGACGTAGTCTTACTACAGATCGAAAAAGGGGAATATGGCATCTGCATGGAATGTGGCGAAGAAATTTCACCACGACGCATGGAAGTTCGACCTTTTTCGCGCTATTGTATTGAATGCAAAACTAATATCGAAAAAAATGGGGAGTAACCATCCCCTGCTGCTTGACGGGATGAATTCCGGGAGGAAACAATGACGTTCATGGCCGTAATACTCTTTTTTATTTTCTTTGTACTCTTTTTTCTCTATTTCTGGGGACTCAATCCCCATATGATCACAATTTTCTACCTGCCCGAACAGAGCCTGACTCATCCGGCAGCAATGGTCGTGGTCGCCTGCGTCATTCTCGGACTTACCCTTGGCTTCGGTGCTCACATCTACAGCACTGTGACCCACTGGATGAAACATTGGAACCGTGATCGTTCCGAGAAAAAGCAACGTGAAATCGGTGTGATCTATCGTGAGGGCGTCGGCCGACTCCTCTCTGGCGATCTCAAAAAAGCCCGGGGTTTGCTCAATAAGGCTCTTGATCGCGACCCCAGGCGGGTTGACACTCTGATCGCCCTGGCCAGCCTGGCCAGCCAGGAGGGCAACCCTACAGAAGGGCTGGAACTCCTGCACAAAGCCAGTGAAATAGACTCCAAAAGCATGGAAGTACTCTTCAAAACTGCCGCTATCCAGGAAGAACTCGGCAAAAGCGAAGACGCCATAACGACTTACCAGTCACTAATCGCCCTGGAAAAAGACAACCGAAAAGCCTTGCGCTCTCTGCGGGATCTCTACATCAAAGATGACAACTGGCAAGAAGCATTGGAAATCCAGCGTCTGGTTCTTAAGGCCGGACCCGGAGCCAACCGCGTCACTGAAGAGAAGGGACTGCTTCTCTATCTGCGCTACGAAGTGGCCCGTCAGGCAATCAGCGACGGTTCCCCGGAGAACGCCAAATCAGAGTTGAAGGATATCCTGCGCCAGGAGGCTGATTTTACTCCGGCAAAGGTTTCACTCGGGGATGCTTATGCTGCCATGAACCGCGGTGACGATGCGGTAAAAACCTGGCAAGAAGGCTACAAAAAAATCAACAAGGGCGTTTTTCTTGAACGTCTTGAAAACTATTTCATGGACCGCGAAGATCCTTCTTCGCTACTCAACTTCTTCCGTAGTCAGGCTCTCGATCAGGGCGACGACCTGATGTTCCGACTCTTCTACGGCAAACTCTGCCTGCGCCTGGAGATGGTTGATGAAGCCAAAGAGCAGCTACAGGCCGTAGAAAGTTCCGGCGTTGAATCTTCTCAGCTACATCTGTTACTGGCGGAGACCTACCGACGCTGCCGCGAGCCAGAACAGGCAATCGACGAATACCAGAAAGCACTGGGTATCTCCAAACGCCTGCACCTCAACTTTGTCTGCGAAAAATGTCAACACATCACGCCCGAGTGGAACAGCCGTTGCCCTTCATGTGGAGAATGGAACACGACCAGCCTGGTTGACCGCAAGCTTATTCAGGAAGCCCGCCCACTTGCACTGGAGTCTATGGTCATTCATCATGGCGAGCAAAAAGAGTGGGCAGGTGCATGAGAAAACCGGTTGCACTGATTATTCTTGATGGCTGGGGAATCAGTGAAAACTGTGCAAACAATGCTGTCTGTCAGGCCCAAACGCCATTTCTTGATGAACTTGCCAACAACTACCCGACATCCTGGCTGAATGCCTCAGGCCTCAATGTCGGCCTGCCCGACGGCCAGATGGGCAATTCAGAAGTCGGTCACCTCAACATTGGTGCCGGCCGTATCATCCATCAGGACCTGACCCGCATCAGCCACAGTATCGAGACTGGTGATTTTTCTGCCAACCCGACCCTACTCGATGCCTTAAAGCGCATTCGTAACGCCAACGGCAAGCTGCACTTGCTGGGCCTCTTATCGGACGGCGGCGTTCATTCCCACAATACCCACCTTTATGCTTTGATTGAGCTGGCCAAACACGAAGGGGTTGAAGCTTGCGTCCACGCCTTTATGGACGGACGCGACACTCCACCGCAAAGTGGTGCCGACTATCTCCTGCAGCTCGAAGCAGAGATGGCACGCATGGGACATGGTCGTTTAGCGTCCGTGATCGGCCGCTACTATGCCATGGACCGGGATAATCGCTGGGATCGCGTGCAGCGAGCCTGGCAGGCAATGGCTCTTGGCCAAGGACATCCGACCGACTCAAGCGCTGCAGCAATCCAGTCAGCCTATACGTCTGGTCAGACTGATGAATTTATCGAACCAAGGGTCATTCAAAAGAACGGATTGCCGGTTGGTCGTATCAACGACAATGACGGCATCATCTTTTTCAACTTCCGCGCCGACCGGGCCAGGGAGATTACCCGCACCTTCACCGAGAGGGATTTCGCCGAATTTGACCGCACCGTAGTTCCGCAGCTTTCAACATTTGTCTGTCTGACAGAATACGACGAAACCTTTGACCTGCCGGTCGCCTATGCTTCTGAAAGTTACCCGAAGATTCTGGGGGAAGTGGTCGCCGATGCGGGCCTACATCAACTGCGTATCGCAGAAACTGAAAAATATGCCCATGTCACCTTCTTCTTCAATGGCGGCGTTGAAGCCCCTTTTGCCAATGAAGACCGCGCGTTGATCCCATCACCAAAAGAGGTCGCCACCTACGACTTAAAACCGGCCATGAGCGCCCCGGAAGTGACCGACGAAGTGCTTCGACGCATCAAGCAGGGGAGTTATGACCTGATTATTCTGAACTTTGCCAACCCTGACATGGTCGGTCATACCGGCATCCTCTCAGCGGCAATCACCGCCATGGAAACGGTTGACAGCTGTGCTAAGCGTGTCGTTGATGCCCTGCTCGAAGCTGGCGGCTGCGCACTGATCACTGCCGATCATGGCAACTGTGAAATGATGGTAGACGGCAACGGTTCGCCACATACTGCTCATACAGCCAACCGAGTGCCACTCATTCTGGTTGACCCTGACAACCAACAGTCCAAGCTACAATCAGGGATTCTCGCTGACCTGGCGCCCACCATTCTTAACCTGATGGGGCTTGCCGTGCCGGCGGAAATGACAGGTAAAAACCTGATTTCCTGATCTGCTTAACTGAGCCTCTTGCAACCAGTTCATTGAGCCTGTTCATTGATGGGCCGACTGGCTGCTTGGCTCTTTGTTATTTATTGTCTACATCTCTGGAGGGGATCTTCTGTGTGGACCCTGTTTCGCCAACAACTGGCGGCGAGCATTGACCTGCTGCTGCCACCGTCCTGTTTGCTTTGCGGACAATTGTTACAGACGTCTCGTGATGCACAATCTTTCTGCGTGGATTGCCAGGCAGCCATGCTCCCCTTGAGCTCGGCGCATTGCCGTTGCTGTGCTCAACCTTTTCCAAGCGCGACCTCAAACCATCTCTGCGGCAGCTGTCTGAAACGACCACCATCCTTCTCAATTGTTCATGCTGCAGGAATCTATCAGGGCAGCATCAAGGATGCTGTCCACCAGCTGAAATACCGTAACCAACTCACCCTGGCAAAGCCGCTCGGCCAGCTCCTTGGCAAGGTCATCGCTGCAACAGGCAACGGCTTTGTCCCTGACCAGATTATACCGGTACCGCTACACCCGCACCGGTTAAGAGAGCGTGGCTACAATCAAGCTCTCGAAGTAGCCAGACCGATTGCTCAACAATTGGGCATTCCGATAGACACCACGCTCTTGCAACGCAGTCGCAAAACAGAACAGCAGCAGGGCCTGTCAGCAACCGAGCGCAAAAGTAATCTGCGCAACGCATTTACCCTCGTCTCAAAAGCACCAGCACTCAAGGTTTTGTTGATCGACGATGTCATGACGACCGGTGAAACGGTACGAGAATGTTCTCGTACCCTTCTGGCTGGTGGTGTTGCAGAGATACAGGTTGCGGTAGTCGGCCGGGCCTGACCATTCAACCACCTTGTCCAATCAATAATGTTGTTAATTACGCATTTCTGCTATTATGTCTCCATATTAGTTTATAAGAGTTACGCATACTTATGACAGACAGCCACGCCATCATACAAAACATGCCCCTTGAACAGGCTCTGGGAACCATACCCAGCGGTCTCTTTGTTGTTGACAAAGAGATGCGGATTGCCTACTGGAACCCCGCAGCAGAACGAATTACCGGGTTTCCCGCAGAAGAAGCTGTCGGTCAACATTGCTCTTTTCTACAGGGCATTCCCTGCGGTGACAGCTGTGGCCTCTACGATGATGATAGCCCCAAGCCGATCATCGGCGGACGCTGTACTATTGTCACAAAATCAGGGCAAACGATTCACCTGCTCAAGAACATGGAGTTTTTGCGCAATAGTGACGGCGAAGTTATCGGTGGTATTGAATCTTTTACTGATATTACACGACAACAGACTCTGGAAGAATCGCTACGAGAGCAGGCCGCAACACTGGAAGCCCGGGTCAACGAACGGACCGCCGAACTGCAAAAAAGTGAATTACGCTTCCGCACCGTGCTCGACAATATGGACGATATGGCTTATATCGCCAACGAAGAGTACGTCCTGACCTTCATGAACCGGCCGATGCTGGAGATCTTTGGTGACCAGGTTGGCGACTCCTGCTTCGAGGTTCTGCATAACGAATCAAGCGTTTGCTCCTGGTGTCCTATGGACAAGGTCTTCAGACACCGCACGGTCCGGGATGAACGGCAACTGGGCAATCAGGGGAGAATCTACGAGGTCGTCCATTCACCCCTGCCAGTCGAAGACGGTATTCAGCAAAAGCTGGCGGTATGCCGGGATATCACAGCACGCAAGAAAGCCGAGTTGGACCTGAGAGAAGCCAACCGCGAGCTTGATGCTTTCGCCCACTCCATCTCCCACGATCTGCGCGGCATCCTGGCTCCGGTGGTCACCTACATGGATTTTATCCGTATGAACTACAGTGAGGTTTTTGACGAGCAGATTCTGCAGATCTTCGGTGAAGTGGAACGACAAAGTGAACGAGCTATCGCCCTGCTCGATGACCTGCTCGACCTGGCTCAGGTCAGCCACGTAAAGCCTGGTGATCGTCCCACCAATGTCAACATGATCATTGATGAAGTCATGAATGAGCTAACCCTCGAAGATGGCGATCATCCACAGATCTCAAGTGAGAAGCTCCCACAAAGTTGGCTTCCCGACACTCTGGTTTACCAGATTTTCACCAATCTACTCAGAAACGCCTGTCGCTACGCGCCACAGTCAAGCAACGCCATTGAGGTTGGGTGCTGGGATGAGGCCAAGAGTGTCACTTATTTTGTCCGTGACCACGGCCCTGGGATTTCTCTCCCGGAGCGAGAGAAAATCTTCGACATCTTTTATCGTGGCAAGACCGCCAAGGGCAAACGTGGCACCGGCGTCGGCCTGGCCATTGTGCGTAAAATCGCCCTGCGCTGTCAGGGCCAGGCGTGGGTCGAACAAACTCCCGGTGGTGGCGCCACCTTCTGCATCTCTCTACCGAAGACACCAGTATTCAGTCAACAGACCGAAGAGACCTCCTGAACCAACCGCCAAACAGCCAGCCAGCCCCTTATTCAGGGCTCACACCTCAGCGCGAATCCCCTGATTTACCTTGACTTATTCAGCCGTTTTGATAAGTTGCGGTGTTCTGAATCTGTACCAACAAGGGGGCCTGCGGGGCTGAATTATGGACTATAAAGAGACACTCAATCTTCCGGTAACCGATTTCCCGATGCGCGGCAATCTGCCAAAGCGCGAGCCTGAAATCATGCAACGCTGGGCGGATCTCGATCTTGACCGCCTGGTCAGTGAGACTGACACAGAGAAGCCGAACTTTACCCTGCATGATGGCCCTCCCTATGCCAACGGCAACATTCATATCGGCCACGCGCTGAACAAGATTCTCAAAGACATTGTGATCAAAAGCAAGCGCATGCAAGGTTTCTATGCGCCCTATGTTCCAGGCTGGGATTGTCATGGTCTACCGATCGAGCTGAAAGTCGACCAGAAGCTCGGCAAAAAGAAGCGCGAGATGACCAAAGCCGAGGTTCGTAAAGAGTGCCGTGTCTACGCCCAAGAATGGGTCGACATTCAGAGCGATGAATTTCGCCGCCTCGGCATTTTCGGCGACTGGCAACACCCTTACCTGACCATGACCGCCGACTATGAAGCGGCGACTGCTCGCGAGCTGGCACGCTTTGCTGAACGAGACGGGCTCTACAAAGGCCGCAAACCGATTCACTGGTGTTCTTCCTGCGTCACCGCCCTGGCTGAGGCCGAGGTTGAATACGAAGACCACACTTCACCATCTATCTTCGTCAAATTTCCATACCAGGACGTGCTCCCTGAAGGCTTTGACGAACTGGCTGGCAAGCCGCTTTCGTTTGTCATCTGGACAACCACCCCCTGGACAATCCCGGCCAACTTGGCGGTCTGCCTGCACCCGGAACTGCCTTACGTGGCGATTGATACCGGCGAAGAACTGCTGATCATGGCCGAAGGCCTGCAC
>DAOWJU010000239.1 GCA_030640215.1 Desulfuromonadales bacterium | reverse complement strand
TGTTCCCTCACAGAGGAGGATGTTATGAAGAAGTATCTGAAGCCAAGAGTTGTAGGGAGCAGTAACGTACATCCCTGCTAAAGAAAAAAAGAGCCGGCGCAAGCCGGCTCTTTTTTGTTAAATGCAAGAAACTATTCAGCACATTTGTTCACCTTTCACTTTTCACTTCTTCAATCCCAATATCATCAAACATTACGCTGTTTCGATCATGAGCTCCTTCACGGAAGAGCACCATGTGAATCATGCGGGTCTCGGGCCCGGTGGTGAAGCTAAAGCTCTGGTTGCCTGAAATCGTTCCGGTCAGACGTTTGCCCTCAATGGCGCCGCGAAAGTGTTGCTTGAATGTATCCTCCGTGTACTGACCAGGAATCCAGAGGAATTCATCGAATTCAAGGATGCCAATGCCAGCTGAGGAACCCTCTGCCAATTCTGCTGAGAGTCGAAAAGAGACCCGGTATGATGTTTGTGGTTCGACAGCAAGCGGTGAGAAAAAGCCTACAGAATCGATGCTTTTGATGCTGCGAAAAACCCAGCCGCGTCTGCCGGAGGTCTGATCTTCGGCAACACCGGTGACTTTGACTAAATGCTCTATGAAGGTGTTCCAGTAGGGCAGGCGGTCGCTGTCCTCTGCGGGACGGAAGTCACCAACCCGGGGAAAGAGCGAAAGCTGTGGTTCACCCTGGAAGTCTTCTGCAATTGGCGGTCTGGGCGGCTCCTGTACGGCATGCTCGGCAGCTTCTTGCTGAGACGGTTCCACTTCGACAACGGCCTCTTTGATTTCAACTGGTGGGGTCTCTTTGTTTTCATCGCTGTGATCCTCTGCTGATTGTGGAGGAATTTTGACTGTTGCTGGCGCTTCCTCCTGACAGCCGGTAGCGATGATTATCGTTAAGAAAAATGTTACAAATATCAGTAAGCGCATGGGAGACCCTCTTGGTTAGCAAAGTTTTCGCATTATAGGCGAGATAAGATTGTGAATCCACTCTCTTTCACATTGAATTAGTCTGAAGAGACGGCAAGTGAATCTGAAGAGACTCTATGAATAACTCTCTGCCTTTCTGTTGTTTTAATGATTGCGGCCGGGCAGAAATGTTGACCGATTACGTGCCGGGAAGTTAATATCAGCATATATGAACGACTGTCATTTTAAGGGTGTCTCTATGAACACAGTATCAAGAATCTGTTTGTTGCTGACGGTTGCCTTGCTGATGTTGTCTGTCTCAGCATACGCGGCGCTGCTCAAGGGTAAAACTACGGTCAGTGCCGGGGCAGTGTCAAACGTCGAAGTCATGGCTTATCCGGCCGAGCTGTTGACTTTCAATGAGTCTCCACCTCATGTCTCAGCAGCAACGGCAGAGGATGGGCTCTTTTCGCTGGAACTTCCCGAAGGACAATATTACCTCTTCGCCAAAGGTGCACATCTGTCGGCGTATTACGGTCGTAATCCGGTTACTGTGCCAAAAGATGGCCTGGCTGATGTCAACCTGCTGCTGACTCCTGATAACCTCCCAGAACCACTGGAGACAACGACTTTAGAATCTGGAATTGTCGGTCGTGTGAGTCTTGCTGGCAAGCCGGTGTCAAATGCTATTGTGATGGTTTATCCGGATCTTTCCAGTCAACTAAAAGGCCTGGGGCTGGGCATGGCGCCACCGACCGATCAGCAAGGTTATTTTGAGCTGCCGCTGTCATCAGGTACCTACTATATAGTCGTCAGGGTCCGCAAGAACGGGCAAATGGCCGGACCGCTCAAGGCTGGCGATCTCTTTGGCTATCTGTCTGGAAATCCGTTGGTTATAGAAGAGGGAACCCCTGCCCGTGTACATATCCCGTTGATCGAGGTGCCAGAGAAGGTCGACCGCCACGCGGCCAGCATGTTTGGCAACACGTTGGTTACGGGTCAGATCCGTGATCCCAAAGGGCAGCCGGTTGCCGGTATTCAAGTGCTGCTCTACGACGATCCGATGATGCTCAACCGACCGCTTTATGTTTCTCAAAAAACGGATGAGGACGGCCGTTATCAGCTTTCTTTCCCCAAAGGTGGTCACTACTACCTTGCTGCCCGTAATGAACTTGGCGGGACTCCTGCGCCGGGAGAATCTTACGGCCGCTATCAAGGCTCACCAGATCATTCGATTAACATTGAGACAGGCAAGCTGCTTGAAGGGATTGAGATTGTTGTGGACGAGGTCTATTGAATCGTAGTTCCCCTTTCTGCTCTGTCGTATTGTCCGACTATCTGTTGTACGTGAGTCACCCGGAAGATCATGGCCGCAATTCTCTTTACCACAATCCTGGCGCTTTCTGCCCTTTATATCCCCCAGCCGTTATTGCCGGTTCTGACCGCAGAGTTTGGTGTCGCCCGGGAGACGGCAGCTCTGTTAACCACCGTTGCATTTATCCCTTTGTGCCTGGCACCACTCTTTTACGGTGCTCTGCTAGAGACGGTTTCTGCACGGCGGATGTTGCGCCTGGCGGTCTTGTTGCTGGCAGTCACTGAAGGTTTGATGTTTGTCGTCGAGCCCTTTGCTGGATTGATGGCGTTGCGCTTGGTACAGGGGTTGCTGATCCCGGCGATGTTGACATCGCTGATGACCTATACCTCACAGGTCACGGCAAAGAGTGACCTGACACGGGCTATGGGCTGGTATATTGCCGCGACAATCCTCGGCGGTTTTGCTGGCCGGATTTTCTCTGGCTTGATTGCCAGCTTGCTGCACTGGCGCTTCAGTTTTCTTTTGCTCGGCATCGGTTTGCTGGTCGCCTGGTTCTGGTTGGGCCGCATTGCCGAATCTGGCTCCGGGGCTGATTCTGTCGCTGTGCCTGATACTGGTTCTAAGGCTGTGCCTGATGCTGACTCTAAGAAGGGCCCCCGGCTGAATCTGCAAATTGTCGGCAAGGTGCTGGCTGACCCACTGGTGCGAACCTCCTATGCCATGGTCTTCTGCTTTTTTCTGGTTTTCGCCGCCATCATGAACTACCTGCCCTTTCGTTTGACCGAATTGAGCAGTAATGCAGACGAATTTCGTATCGGCCTGGCTTATTCC
>DAOWJU010000287.1 GCA_030640215.1 Desulfuromonadales bacterium | reverse complement strand
TTGACCGCTCTGACCGCCCTGCTCAGCTTTGCCGTGGTGCCCTTTTCGCCACCACTGACTCTCTTTGGTCGCGAAATCCCGATGGTGGTCTGCGACCTGAACATCGGTGTGCTCTACCTCTTTGGTCTCTCTTCGCTGGCAGTCTATGGCGTGGTCCTCGGTGGCTGGGCCTCCAACTCGAAATATTCGTTGCTCGGTGCCATGCGTGGTTTGGCGCAAATGCTCTCTTACGAACTTGCCCTCGGTCTCTCTTTAGTGCCGGTGGTGATGACCGCCAAGTCTTTTTCATTGACCGAGATCGTTATGGCGCAGTCCACCTGGCCGAACATGCTGCAGCACCCGGTGGCTTTTATCATCTTCATGATCAGTATTACTGCTGAATCAAAACGGACGCCTTTTGATATGCCGGAGGCGGAAAACGAAATCGTCGCTGGTTTCCATACCGAATATTCCGGCATGCGTTTCGGCCTCTTCTTTGTCGGCGAATATATCAACCTGATCGTTATCGGCGCCATGACCACGGTCTTCTTTCTTGGTGGCTGGCACGGACCGTTTCTGCCACCGGTGGTCTGGTTTATCGGCAAGGTGCTCTTTGTGGCTTTTCTCTTTATCTGGGCACGCGGCAGCATGCCGCGACCGCGTTACGATCAATTACTGCGTTTCGGTTGGAAGGTGTTGATTCCGCTGGCGCTGCTGAATGTGGTGATTACCGGCGCCATCCGCTTGGCGCTAAAGGGATAAACAGGACACGGATGAACACGGATTTAGAGGCAAGGTATCAAGGCGTTAGATTTTGTTCGATCCGTGTAAATCAGATTCTTATCCGTGTCCAGAGGTTTTATTCGTACACTGAATAGTTACAAAAGGAGAAAGGTGACAGGTGAAACCCATGGCCATGAACCCTGTACCCTGAGTCTGAAATTATTATGAATCTTTGGCGTGACATAAAAGGCACTCTGCAACCGTTCTGGATCACCCTCGGTTATCTTTTCAAGAAACCGGTGACGATTCAGTATCCGGAAGAGAAACGTACGCCGCCGCCACGTTACCGGGCGCGCATCGTGCTGACGCGTAATCCCGATGGCAGTGAGCGTTGTGTCGCTTGTCAGCTATGCAGTGCCGCTTGCCCGGTTGACTGTATTTCGATGCAGGCCGCCGAAGCTGAGGATGGTCGCCGTTACGCGACCTGGTTCCGCATCAACTTTGCCCGTTGCATCTTCTGCGGGCTCTGTGCCGAGGCCTGTCCGACCATGGCGATCCAGACCACGCCCGATTACGAGATCTGTAATCGCGATGTGCTCAAACTGGTGCAGGAAAAAGAAGATCTGCTGATCGATGGCTGTGGCAAGGATGATGAATACAATTACTATGACCACTCGGGGGTTGGCGTGGCCAACGAGCGTGGTGGTAACGAAGACGAATACGGTCCGGTAGATCCGAAAGCATTATTGCCTTGAGCTCGCTGTGGGGACATAGGAGTTCGCTGTGGAGACACAGAGAAAAGTAATTGGACGCTGATTAACGCAGAAAAAGCATGATCAGCAAAGCTTATAATCAGCGTTCATCAGATCTTATCAGCGTCCCATTTAAGGTTTTGACTCATTCTAAGGTTTTGACTTAATAGGGTACAAATGGCGTCACTACTATTCTACATACTCGGTTTCATCATGCTTGCAGCGACCTTGCTCTGCATCACGCGGCGCAATCCGGTGCATGCGGTGATCTACCTGGTGGTGAGTTTCTTTGCCCTGGCTTTGATGTTCTACCTGCTTGGCGCCCCTCTGGTAGCGGCCTTTGAGGTGATAGTCTACGCTGGCGCGATCATGGTGCTCTTCCTCTTTATCATCATGATGCTTGGTCTGGCACCACAGGAGACTCCTGAGGGTCCGGGCTGGCAACGCTGGCTGCCGCTGGCCTTGCTTTCGGCGAGTTTGATGATCTGCACCCTCTTGTTGATTCTTCAGGATCCTGCGGCAGGCAAGCCGATCGGTGAGTTTTATCTGGCGCCACAGGTGGTCGGCGAAGCTCTCTTTGGCCGCTACGCCCTGGCCGTGGAGGTGGTTTCCTTCCAACTGCTTTTCGCGACCATTGGTGCCTACATGTTGGGCCGACCATTGCCGAAAGGAGAGGACTCATGATGATTCCTTTCGGACACGCACTGGCCTTTGCCGCAGTACTCTTTGTGCTCGGTTTGACCTGTGTCCTGTTGAGACGCCAGATTCTCATGATTCTGATCGGTGTGGAGATCATGCTCAATGCAGCCTCACTGGTCTTTGTCGCGGCTTCAGCCTACTGGCAGCAGGTCGATGGTCAGATTTTCTCAATCATGCTTATGGCGATTACCGCTGCAGAAGTCGCAGTGGCTCTCGCCATGGTGGTTTATTTGTGGCGGCGCAAGCGTACTTTGATCGCCGACGATTTTAACGGGATGCGTGGATGAACGAGAGCCTGCTCTTCCTCATACCTCTGATGCCGCTCTTCTGTGCGGTGATCAACATGCTCTTCGGCATGCGCCTGCCGCGCCTCTTTGCCGAGGTCATGGCGGTGATTGGCGTGGCCAGCGCTTTTGTGCTGACTGTGCTCTTCTGGGGTTACGCCGAAGGTGAAGGCACCCGCGCAGTGCTCTTTACCTGGCTCAACAGCGGTACCGTCGATGTCTCCTTCGCCCTCAACTTTGACCGCCTGGCGGCACCGATGACGCTGATGGTGACCGGAGTTGCCACCCTGATCCATCTCTACGCCGTCGGCTATATGCATAAAGAGGATGATTACGCGCGCTTCTTCAGTCTGCTCAATCTCTTCGTCTTTGCCATGCTGGCAATTGTTCTGGCCGACAACATGCTGGTGCTCTTCCTCGGCTGGGAGGGGGTTGGCCTCTGTTCTTACGGCCTGATCGGCTTCTGGTATCGCAAGCTGGAGAATGCCAAAGCCGGGACTAAAGCTTTTCTGGTTACCCGCGTTGGTGATGTCTTTCTCGGCATCGCTCTGCTCTGGCTCTTTGCCGTAACCGGTACGCTCTCAATCAGTGAAATTAACGCTCAGGCGACGAGCATCTCTTCGGGGGTTGTGCTCGCGGTAAGTCTCCTGTTGCTGCTCGGTGCCTGTGGCAAGTCGGCGCAATTACCGCTGATGACCTGGCTGGCAGATGCCATGGCTGGCCCGACGCCGGTGTCCGCACTGATCCACGCTGCAACCATGGTCACCGCTGGCGTCTACCTGCTTTGCCGACTCTTCCCGCTGGTCTCCCTCTCACCTGTCGCTATGATGGCAATCACTGCCATCGGTGCTCTGACGGCCATTTACGCCGCAACCTGTGCCATGGCTCAGCGCGAGATTAAGCGGGTGCTGGCCTATTCAACCATGAGCCAGGTTGGCTACATGTTCATGGCGGTCGGTGCCGGTACAGTGGCCGGGGCCATGTTCCACCTCTTGACCCACGCTTTCTTCAAGGCCCTGCTCTTTATGACTGCCGGTTGTATTATCCACCTGGCTGGCGATGAAAACGATATTTTCAAGATGGGCGGTCTCAGGCGCCGTGGACCGGTTGAACTCTTCTGGATCTTTTTGGCCGGAGCGGTTTGTCTGGCCGGACTGCCTCTGACCGGTGGTTTCTTCTCCAAAGACGGGATTTTGCTGGCGCTCTTTACCCATCCTGATCCGACCTACAAAATCTTCTGGCTGATCGGGGTGGTGACAGCTCTTTTGACAGCGTTTTACACTTTCCGTCTGGTTTACCTGGTCTTCGCCGGCGAGTATCGCGGCACGGGCCACCCGCACTCTCTGCCGCTCTTGATGCGTTGGCCGCTCTGGCCTTTAGCTCTACTCGGTCTGCTTGGTGGCTTATTTAACCTGCCTGCCTTTGTCGGCGGCGGTGAGACGCTGCATCATTGGTATGACGATTTGGCCGGGCGGGCGGTGACCGCCAGCCACGAGGTGGAATGGATGCTGGTTGGTCTCGCCGTGGCGATTGCTGCACTTGGCTGGTTCGCTGCTCATCGGCGTTATCGTATTTACCAAGCTCCGACGGAAAACGCGGTCACTCGCTTCCTCTTAAACGGCTGGTATGCGGATGCTCTGGTTGATCGGCTCTTTGTGCGACCCTTTACCGCCATGGCCCGCTTCTGTTCTTCAGGCTGTGACCGGTCCCTCTTTGATGGCACTCTCAGCATTCTGGCAAAAATGGCAAGCGGTTGGGGAAGCCTGCTCACGCAAATGACCACTGGCCGTTTGACCACCTACCTTTCTACTTTCGCCTGGGGCTTTTTGATTCTGCTCGGCTGGTTCCTCTTGAAGCTGGTTGATGGGGGAGGGCACTGATGAGTATGATGACGAGCCTTCCGCAATTTCCCTGGTTGAGCCTGCTGGTACTGCTGCCGTTGGTTGGCGCCCTGCTTTGCCTGCTGCACAGCAAGCGGCCCGCCGACTGTCGCGCGCTGGCGCTGGCGACTTCGCTGGCGGTCTTCGCTGTCGCCCTCTATCTCTTTGTCTGCCATGGTCAGAGCGATGGTCGCTGGTTGCTTTACGAAGACGTTGCCTGGATCGAGCGTTACGGCATCCGCTACGTACTGGCGATGGACGGTATTGCCCTGCTGATGGTGCTGCTCACTGCTTTCATGCAGCTGGCTGCGGTGCTGCTCGCTTGGCGCGTCGAGCGCCATGTCTCCAGTTTCTTTGCCTTACTGCTCTTGCTCGAAGCCGGACTGATGGGGATTTTTCTCGCCTACGACCTGGTGCTTTTCTATCTCTTCTGGGAAGTGGCGCTGATTCCGATGTTCTTCCTGATCAGCGTCTGGGGTGGTGCCAATCGTCGCCAGGCGGCGCTCAAGTTTTTCCTCTACACCCTGGTGGGCAGTTTCTTCATGCTCATCGCGATCATCGCGCTCTACCAGATCCACGGTGCACAGAGCGGCGTTTATACCTTTGTCATCGGTGACCTGATGCAGACACAGCTGACTGCTGCCCAGGAAGGCTGGCTTTTCGCTGGCTTTATGGCGGCCTTTCTCGTCAAGTCGCCGCTGGTTCCCTTTCATACTTGGTTGACCGACGCTCTGACTGAAGCTCCAGCGGCAGGTTCGCTTGATCTGACTGGTCTGTTGCTGAAAACCGGCATTTACGGCCTGATTCGTGTGGCGTTCCCGCTTTTCCCCAATGCTACAGAGAATTTTCTGCCGGTCCTTGGTGTGCTGGCTCTGGTCGGTCTTTTCCACGCCGCCTGGGCTGCTTATCATCAGGATGACATCAAACGTCTGCTCGCCTATTCGTCCATCTCCCACCTCGGTCTGGTGGTGCTTGGTCTGGCGGCCTGGCAGTTGACTGCCTGGGAGGGCAGCATCCTCCTGATGGTGACTCACGGTATTACTACCGGCGCACTCTTTGTCCTGGTCTCACTGATTCGTGAACGGACCGGCACCCGCAGTATGCAGGAGCTTGGCGGTCTCTGGGGCCAAGCCCCTTGCCTCGCTTTTATGTTTTTACTCTTTTCGCTGGCCTCGCTCGGCTTGCCCGGCCTGGCCAACTTCGCCGGTGAGATTCTGGTTCTGCTCGGCACTTTTCAGCAACATCCGGTCTGGGCCGTTGTTGCCCTGCTCGGTGTGGTCTTTGCGGCAGCCTATATGCTGCGCCTGGTCCAGGGTGTCCTCTGGGGCTCGACCCACAAGGAACGAGTCCTGCCGGATCTGACGATGCGCGAATGGCTGATCCTGTTGCCTATGGCGATTCTGGTGGTCTGGATCGGCATCTACCCGGAACCGTTCCTGGCACCCTTACACGGTAGCGTTGCTAATCTGTTAGCGGGAGGTCTGCCATGAGCTTACTCGACCTGCTCGCTTTGCTGCCAATCTTGATTCTTGTCTTTGGCGGGACGGCCATTCTCATGGCCGGTGCCTGGTATCACGAACCGCGGCCGTTGCTTGCCGGTGGCATTGCTACGGCCCTGTTGGCCGCTGTTGCTGCTGGCCTGGTGCAACCGCCGGTCGCTGAGATTGCCGGACTCTTCAGCGCTGGTGGCTACGCCCGTTTCTTTACCATTCTCTGGGCATTGCTGGCCGCAGCCGGGCTGATGATTGCTGGCCGGTTTGTTGTCGAAAAGAAAATAGGTGCTGGTGAATATGTCTCTCTAATCCTCTATGCGGCTGCAGGCATGGCACTGCTCTCGTCGGCCACTCATCTGCTCGGACTCTTTTTGGCGCTTGAAACCTTTACTCTGGCCTTCTATATCCTGATTGCCAGTAACCGGCACTGTGAAATGGCTGCCGAGGCAGGCCTTAAATATCTGCTGATGGGTGCGGTCGCCACCGGTTTCATGGCCTTTGGTATTGCCCTGATTTACGCTTCGTCCGGTACTCTGGCCCTGCCTGAAGCGGTGGTCCAGCTCACCACGGCAACTGGCGAACTGCACGCTTGGGGTCTGCTCGGCTGGGGCATGGTCCTGATCGCGGTCGGCTTCAAAATTTCCCTGGCACCTTTCCACCTCTGGACCGCCGATGTTTACCAGGGAGCTCCCGCGCCGGTTGCTGGTCTCCTGGCCACTGGTTCCAAGGGGGCGGTGGTCGCTGCTCTGGTCGGCATGTTGGCGATGGCTGGGCCGATATGGCATGACCTGATTGATCTGATCTGGTTGCTGGCAGCTTTGACCATGCTGGTCGGTGCCTTAAGCGCACTCAATCAGAAGAATCTCAAGCGCCTGCTGGCTTATTCCTCTGTGACCCACATGGGCACGCTTCTGGTGGGCCTGCTCTGCCAGACCTCCGAGGGTCTGGCTGCGACAACTTTCTACGTGGTGGTCTACGTTGTTGCCAGCTTTGGAGCCTTTGCTGTGATTGCTTCTCTCGCCGACAAGCGCGGCGAGCCGATGTCCTTCGATCAATGGCGTGGTCTCGGTTATCGACACCCGGTGCGTTGTGCGGTGCTGGTGCTACTCCTGCTCTCTTTGGCGGGCTTACCTGCTACAGCTGGTTTCATGGCAAAATTCGCAATCTTTCATGCTGCGCTGCAATCCGGCTACATCGGTCTGGTCATGATCGGCATCCTCGCCTCGGTCATTTCCTTCGCCTTCTATCTGCGTGTCAGCATGCTGCTCTTTCAGCCCGATGAATCAGCATCCCGCTGGCATGTCGGAACCTCCCTCGAACACGCTGTCCTCGCTGTTTGTTCCTCAGCAGTTCTGTTGCTTGGCCTCTTCCCAGGAGTTCTCTTTGACCTGATTGGTCGTCTCTTACCCTGATAAGCCTGTTTGAGTTACTATTAAACGATAACCAAGGAGTTTTCCCATGACGATTTCCGAACGAATTGATACTTTCCTCTCTGCCGACGCTTTTGCCGTGGTTGGTGCCTCAACCAAACAAGAGAAGTATGGCAATAAAGTGTTGCGTTGTTATCAGCAGAATCAACACACGGTTGTGCCGGTGAATCCGACGGAGAAGGAGATAGAAGGGCTCGCCTGTGCTGCTTCAGTCAGTGATCTGCCAGATCATGTGAGCAGTATCTCGATTATTACGCCGCCTCAGGTGACGGAAAAAGTAGTTGAGCAGGCCATCAGCAGAGGGATCAGAAATGTCTGGATGCAACCTGGCGCCGAAAGTGTACAGGCGGTAACAGCCTGTAAAGAGGCTGGAATCAACATCATCGCCGACGGCAGCTGTGCCTTGGTGGTGATGGGTTACCATGAGCATTGAGTCGCTGCAAAGCTGACGACGTAGATCATTGCCGGGTTGCAAAGTTAGGTTGCTCAAACGTAGCTATTCAGCACTATAAATACTGTCATTCCCGAGGGTGTAATCGGGAATCCAGACTTTAAAAGCATGGATCCCCGATAGAATCATTCGGGGATGACAAACGTTTTTGTAAACAATTCATATTGTGTTGAGTCGTTACGCTCAAGTTTTTGACCTCAACTGCGAACTAAGCTAGATTTGATCACTATGCAGTGTTTGTTTTGTGTCGTTCATCTCAAACGATATGTCCGCACCCATCATTGAATGTTCCGTTCCGCTTCTCTGTGAAGGTGGGTCGAGGGGGTCCAACTGATGAGTTCGCAAGAGCAGAAAATAGACTGGCTTTACCAGTTGAAGAGGAAAATGCTCTTCTCCATTCTCGGTGTCCTCACGGTGACCATTGTAGTGACCATGGTCTTCAACGCCGTTAAGCTTCGCGACACTCTGGTTAATGACAGCAAAATTAGAACCAAGGAACTCGCTGTTACCATTAATTCAAACCTCCACCACATGATGATTCTGCGCGCCCCCGACGCTATTCAGAATACATTGGAAAAAATTGTCGAAGAGAATGAAGCCGTCTCTCAGGTATTCATACTGAACAACCAGAGCAAGGTCACCTATTCATCAAATAAAGAGGCGATCGGTGCCTTTATAGACAAGTAT
>DAOWJU010000057.1 GCA_030640215.1 Desulfuromonadales bacterium | reverse complement strand
GACACAATTGGCGAAGGCTGGGTCGCCGATCTCTCACGACTTAGCGACCTGGCCCAACATGCCGAAGATCCGGACTTTTGCAGTCGCTGGCAAGAGGTTAAGCTGGTGAACAAGCAACGACTGGCGCAGATGGTCAAAGCCGACTGTGGTGTAGACTTTAACCTTGAGGCAATCTTTGACGTTCAGGTCAAACGCATCCATGAATACAAGCGGCAACTACTCAACGTCCTGCACGTCATTCATCTCTATGATCGCCTCAAGCGGGGAGATACAATCGATTGGACACCCCGCTGCGTCCTTATAGGTGGCAAAGCCGCTCCCGGCTATTTTATCGCCAAACGCATCATCAAGTTGGTCAACAACGTGGCCGCTGTAATCAATTCTGATCCGATCACCAGTGGCCGTTTAAGTCTCGCCTTCCTGCCTAATTATCGGGTGACAACTATGGAGATCATCGCCCCGGGAAGCGACCTCTCTGAACAGGTCTCCACTGCTGGCAAAGAGGCCTCCGGAACCGGAAACATGAAGTTTATGATGAACGGCGCCCTGACCATCGGCACTCTCGATGGTGCCAACATCGAGATCCGGGAAGAGGCTGGCGCGGAAAACTTCTTCCTCTTTGGCATGTCCGCAGAAGAGGTTAATGTCATGCGCAGCCATTATGACCCGGCAGCCATCATCGCCGCCGACGAGGACCTGCAACGGGTGATACAGTTATTGAAGTGCGGTCACTTTAACCAGTTTGAGCCCGGCATTTTCGATCCCATTCTACATGCCATAACCAATCCCGATGACCTGTGGATGACAGCAGCCGACTTCCGTAGCTACGTTGACGCACAGCAGCGCGTTGCCGAGACCTATCGCAACGAAGGACAGTGGACCCGCATGAGCATCCTCAATACAGCTGCCAGCGGCCGTTTTTCCTCAGACCGTACGATTGCCGAGTACAATCGAGATATCTGGAAGCTTGAATCGGTGGCTCCGGTGACAACAGAAGGATAAGGAGGGGAATATTGCTGGACTGTCTGAACTGAGTACCGAGACATGAGCTTGATAATACACGAGCATTCTCAAAAATCTCTCACCACACAGAAAAGTTCACTGACTGGTTAATACAAGTATATGTTATCTCAAATAATATCCTGCCACCTGCCATTGGTTGTTATCACCGAGTATTAAGGTGAGGGTTTCAGTCACACGGTCCCTGAGTTCAAACTTTGAAATGAACGTCATAACCACGTATTCGCCCGACGGCACATCAGCGGCCGAATCTGTATAAGATATGTCTTGATGAATTCGCTCGACGATCGGCCCCAGGAAGGATCTTAAATTGGCTATCTGTTCGTTCCAGGCTTTCTGCGTCAGAATCTTCTTCAGATTCTCTGAGGTGACTTCCCAACTTTTTGCATATTCTTCGGTATCAACTAAAAAAAGGAATTGTGCCGCCGCAAAACCTGATTGCTCTGCAACTTGCTGCGTTGGCGTTTTATTCAAGACCGGGATAGCAATCAGCAGGAAAAACGTGAAGAGCAGGAATAGATGAATTTGAGCGTGCTGTGAAATGGCTTGTATCTTTAGCATTGTGTCCTCCGTTTACTAACAAGAGGAAAAACGTCATTACACCTCCATTCTAATCCCAACTCGATACAGCGGCAACTCGATGGGACTGATTTTGTCCAAAAAAACGTAATTTGCTAAATCACCACCTCACACAGAGAACGCAAGATTCGCGAAGTAAAACCCGGTGGCTCAATTTATAACACAACCATGGTTCTTGCCTGGCATGCTAGCTGAACAATTCTCCTTGTCTCCACAAAGGCTTCTCATCATTACCACGATCAATAATCTTACGAGCAGCCAACCAGAGGTCCCGAGTCAGCTCGATATCGTATTGAGAATCGTGCAGACGGCTATCATCAACCTTTATGCCACAGTGACGGGCCACTGTAGCCAGCTTGAAGTTGGACAGCTCGGCACGACAAGGTTGCAGGATTTGCGCCCAGACCAACATAACATCGAGGCACGGGTACCAGAACCAGCTGCCGAAAAAACGGTCGCCGTTCTTCTCCCAGAAGCGGCGCATGAACGGCATGTCAAAGCTGTGGGCGTTGTAGCCGACAAACTGAAACTTGTCTTTCTTATCGTACTGGCCAACATATTTACCGAACATAACAGCCATACGGGCATAGATAAAACGAGGATCTTCGAACTCCTGCCCCGGCACAGCAAGATGGTCGGGGTGTTCAGGCGGGAGGAACTGCCTGCGATCCATGCCGGTCACCTCAAGGGCAGCATCTTCAATCTCATCCTGCGGATAAGGCCGCACGAAATAATCGAAAGACTCCATGACCTCATCACCGATCTGTACGCATCCGGAGATCTGAGTCAGTCCATTGCGCTCCGGATTGGTTCCGGTCGTCTCTACGTCGATAAAAATCAATTTCTCTTTGGATGTCTGCATAATCACCTTAACGTTGTAAAGATCACTGATCACTGACAACGAATTAAAGATACGGGCCACGGCCTTCTTTAACTATTCAAAAAAGACTTGACCCGGTCACACTCAAGAAGTTTTCAGTCAAGATCCCTCGAGGCAAAACCTTCTCACCATACAACACCTTGTTACCTTCCTTTATATAGATTTCAACATCAGGATTGCCATCGTCTGCAGGAAGCTTGATAGCAAAGACCCTGTAGCTTTCCGGAAGTTCATCAAGGGGGGCTTCTGCATTCATCCGCCTGAAGGCATTAACCAGGCCGAGCGCCGTATCTTTTTTAGCTTCGGAGACACCTTGAACTCCAGCCTTAATACAAGCCACAAGGTAGTTTTTGGTGACATTCTTGGTATTTTTGGACCTGGTAAGGTTTCCTGCGGTCATTTCGATATTGTCAAAGGCAGAGTCTATTTCACCACTCTCAACGGCATCAATCACGTCAGTGACGAGAGCGTTCAGATCGGCAGGCTTCCAGTTTTTTGAGTTTATTGCTTTCATGGTGAGAATAGTAACGGAGAAGAGGGTTAAGGACAAAGCAGAATAACCAGAATTTGTTATCAGAAGCTGTGATCGGCGGTCTGTAACGATTATTAGGCCGAACTTGATCGTTACATCATAAAAAGCCGCATCAACATCATCGACATAAGGTGTCTGAACCAGACTTTTAACAACATTTGTGGCAGAATGCAATGCTATGCCAGATCATATTCCACAACTCCCCGTTGAAACTATTCTGTCCGAGCTTGACCAGGCTCTTGCAACAGCCCGAACCGTTGTGCTGCAAGCCCCTCCCGGCTCAGGTAAGACAACCCGCGTGCCGTCAGCATTGCTCGATGCTGCCTGGCTGAAAAACCGCCGCATCCTGATGCTCGAACCGCGCCGTCTTGCTGCGACCAATGCTGCACGTTATATGGCGTCTCTGCGTGATGAACAGGTTGGAGATACAATCGGCTACGCAATCCGTTATGAGCGTAAAATCGGATCGAATACCCAGCTCGAAGTCATGACCGAAGGTCTGTTGATCAGACGCATGCAGAACGATCCAGAACTCGCTGGAGTCGGGCTGGTGATTTTCGACGAATTCCATGAACGCAGCTTGCAGGCCGATCTCGCTCTGGCTCTCTGCCGTGATATCCAGCAGGGCCTGCGTGATGATCTGCACATCCTCATCATGTCCGCCACTCTTGATGCCGAGCCATTAGCACGTTTGCTCGACAACTGCCCGATCGTGACCACCAGCGGTCGATCATTCCCGGTTGCCATCGATCATCTGAGTGAGGCCAGCCAATACAAAATCGCCGAAACAACAGCAGAGGGGATCCGTCACGCCCTCAAAGAAACCAGCGGTGATATTCTCGCATTTCTACCTGGTGTCGGCGAAATCCGCCGTTGCCACAAGATGCTACAGGATCTCTCCTCGCGAATCGCCCTGCGCCCGCTCTACGGCGGTCTACCCTTTGCTGACCAGGAAGCCGCGATCCTGCCTGGCAAGCAGCGGCGGGTCGTGCTAGCGACCAATGTCGCTGAAACCAGCTTGACCATCGAGGGGATTGAAAGCGTAGTTGACAGCGGCTGGGAACGACGGCCACGTTTTGACGCAGCACGCGGCATGACCCGTCTGGAGACGGTACGTATCTCCCGGGCGAGCGCCGAGCAACGCGCCGGTCGTGCCGGGCGTCTTGGGCCAGGGCGATGTTTCAGGCTCTGGACGGAAGGCACTCAGGGTGCCTTACTCCCCTTCGCACCACCAGAAATTCGCCAGGCCGATCTGGCGCCACTGGCTTTCGAGCTCGCGCAATGGGGCGTGCAGGTTGTCACCAATCTGACATGGGTTGATGTGCCGCCAACCGGACATCTGACTGCGGCCCGGCGTTTACTGGCAAGCCTTGGAGCTCTCGACAAAGAGGGCAGACAAACCAGCCTGGGGCGAGAGATGGCCCGTTTTCCTGCACATCCACGTCTGGCGAGACTGCTGACAGCAGCGATTGATGGTCGTTGTCCTGGTCTCGGCAGTGACTTGGTTGCCTTGCTTGCAGAACGTGATCTATTGACAGGGTTTCGACAAGAAGCACGTGCGGCGGGGCCAAGTGACCTGCTTGAACGTCTTGAAATTCTGCGCCGTGACAAGTCGCCACGTAGCGGACCGGTCCGTCGTGCAGCTGCTTTCTGGCGTAAACAAACCAAAGCCAGAGCAGAGACACATCCCGACCCGGAGGCCATCGGTCGTCTGCTGGCCTGTGCCCATCCCGACCAAGTCGGCTTGAGGCGAAAACCAGGAAGTCGGCGCTACCTGTTACGAAACGGTCAGGGCGTAACTCTAGCTTCCAGTTCAGTCGTTCATGATGTGGAGTGGCTGGTGGCGGTCGAAACGATTGAACGCAACGGTGGTGAAAACGAAATTCGTCTGGCCAATGTACTCACCCGTGCAACAGTTGAAGAATTATTCGGAGATAATCTGGAGTGGCAACGTGAAGCAGGTTGGGATGATAAGGCAAATCGGGTGGTTGTCAGGCAAGTGCGCAGACTTGGTGCTATCATCATGCAGGAACGACCGGTGGCGGCAACAACAAACGACACCCTCCCCGCCTTGCTCGACTTAATTCATCGGCAGGGGTTCGAAATCCTCCCCTGGACACGCGACACACGACAACTGCAGGCCAGAGCCAGTTTTTTGCATCAGCACCTGACAGAACAAGGCTGGCAAGGCTGGTCAGACAAAGCATTAATGGACGATCTGGAAGATTGGCTGCCGGCCTGGTTATCGAATGTGAAAAATCGTAACGATCTGAACCGCATCGACCTGGCCGCAGCTCTCAAAGCACGACTCGGTTGGAAGCAGCTCAAAAAGCTCGATCATTTAGCTCCCGAAAGATTGGCGGTGCCAAGCGGCTCACGTATCAAGCTTGACTACAGCGGAGCAGAGTTGCCAGTTCTGGCCGTCAAACTGCAGGAGATGTTCGGCCTTGCCGAAACGCCACGCCTGGCTGGTGGCCGTGTTCCAGTCCTGATCCATCTACTTTCCCCGGCAGGGCGACCTTTAGCCGTGACACGTGACTTAAAGAGTTTCTGGGATACGGTTTATCCGGAAGTTCAGAAAGAGATGAAGGGTCGCTATCCCAAACATCCCTGGCCGGATGACCCATGGAACGCAGTAGCGACAAAAAGAACGAAGAGGCGGTGATCAAGAAACGGTAATTCGTAGTTCGTGGTAAGTGACCGGTTAGCGGATTACATGAAGCGGAGAGCTAGAAAGGTAGCGACACGTTCACGTTACCAGCGGAACGACCTCCCGATGCGGAAGTGCCATAGTACTCACTAGATAAACGCGGTTTAGTCGTACAGCTAATCATCAACAGACAAACAACAAAGGTTATCAACATTCTGTACATGAGTACGTTTTATCCTCAGTTGAAGGTTCCAGTCAACGTTATTATAGACAATCTTTAACACAATTTACTAATTTACTAAAATCCTTGATCCGGCAAGCAGAAGCATCCCACGGCTAGTTTTAAACCATATTATCTCTGCAAGTGAACCAAAAAGCTGGTTCAGATATTAGATTTACGAACCAGAGGCAAAATGCCGACCGTCTGATCACCGCAATTCAGCCAGACCTCACCATCCTGGATCGTGCACTGTAACTGCATACTGCGCTGCACAAGATTCGCCATTTCTGTGCTCGCCACTTCAGGTATTTCGATCACACTAAGGTTTTTAAAGCGTTGCAGTTTGTTGGCGTTACGCTGCCACCACAGATCAGCATTACGGCCACCATAGAGGTAAAGGCAGACCTGCGAGGCGCGACTGCAAGCCTTGCGCACCCGACGTTCATCAGGTAAACCGACATCGATCCACAGCTCAATCTCGTCACTTAAGCTCTTCTGCCAGAGAGCTGGTTCTTCATCGTCACACAAGCCCTTGGTAAAGCTCAGACGCTCGCCAGCATGCAGGACAAAGGCGAGCAAGCGCACCATCATCCGCTCATCAGTCTCCGAGGGATGACGCGCCAAGGTCAACTGGTGCTCCTCGTAATAGTGACGATCCATGTCGGAGATCTGCAGATTAGCTTTGAAGATTGTGGAGTTCAGCGCCATCAGGAGTCCTTTTTTCATCCGGAAACTACACTTGCGAACTTTTAAAGCTTAAGTTTCGCACTATCAGAGCACAACTCTTCACGTAATACATTAATATCAGCACTTTCCAGATACTCGTCAAAGCTCATCACCCGGTCAATCACTCCACCAGGAGTCAGCTCAATAATCCGGTTCGCTACAGTAGAGACAAATTTATGGTCATGGGAGGTAAAAAGTATCACCTCGGAAAAGTTGATCAGGCTGTTATTAAGCGCAGTGATCGATTCCAGATCAAGATGGTTGGTCGGCTCGTCGAGCATCAGGACATTAGCATTGGTCAGCATCATCCGTGCCAGCATACAGCGCACCTTCTCGCCACCACTGAGCACGCTGGTCATCTTGGTCGCTTCGTCACCGGAGAAGAGCATGCGGCCAAGAAAACCACGGGCAAAGCTCTCCCCTTCATGGGGCGGATACTGACAGAGCCACTCGATAAGATTCAAATCATTGGCAAAATAAGCACTGTTTTCCTTGGGGAAGTAGGTGTTAGTAATGGTCAAACCCCAGCGAAAAGTGCCACTGTCTGGCTCTATATCTCCTGCAAGAATCTGCAACAGCGTGGTTTTGGAGAGGCTGCTGGCGCCAACCAAGGCAATCTTCTCGCCCTTGTTAACAGTCATGTTGAAATTATTCAGCACCTTGACACCATCAATGGTTTTGCAAAGGCCCTTTACTTCCAGAATTATATCACCGCAGGAGCGCTCGGGCTTGAAAACCACAAAGGGATATTTACGTGATGATACCGGCAATTCTTCGATGTCCAGTTTTTCCAGCAGCCTTTTCCGAGAAGTTGCCTGCTTGGCTTTGGAGGCGTTGGAACTGAAACGGGCGATAAAGTCTTTAAGCTCAGCGGCTTTGTCACTGGCTTTTTTGTTGGCATCCTGTTTCTGTTTTAAAACCATCTGGCTGGCTTCATACCAAAAATCATAGTTGCCAACGTAGGTGCGGATGGAGCCAAAGTCGATATCAGCTATATGAGTACATGCCTGGTTGAGAAAGTGACGGTCATGGGAGACCACAATCACAGTATTCTGAAAACGACTGAGGAACTCTTCGAGCCATTGGATAGATTTGAGATCAAGGTTGTTGGTCGGCTCGTCAAGGAGCAGGACATCGGGGTTACCAAAGAGTGCCTGGGCCAGCAACACACGAACCTTGTCGCCACCTTCCAGTTCTTTCATCTTTTTCTGTCGCAGCTCTTCCGGGATCCCCAATCCGTTCAGCAAAACGGCCGCCTCAGATTCGACTTCGTAACCGTTCATATCAGAGAATTCAGCTTCAAGTTCACCGGAACGAACGCCGTCCTCCTCGGTAAACTCTCCCTTGGAGTAAATGGCATCGCGTTCAACCATGACTTCGTAAAGCCGCTTGTGGCCCATGACCACAGTGTTAAAGACAGTCTCTTCATCAAAAGCAAACTGGTCCTGACGCAATACGGCCAGACGCAAGCCTTTGCCAATCGACACTTCACCTTTATCAGCGTCCGAATCACCAGCCAAAATCTTGAGAAAGGTCGATTTTCCAGCACCGTTGGCCCCGATAAGTCCATAGCAATTACCGGGGGTGAACTTGATGTTAACGTTTTTAAAAATAGTCCGTTTGCCATAGGATAAACAGATATTGGATGCACTGATCATGGTTGAGTCGTTCCTTGGGGAGTCATCTTCTAAAAAATAAAAAACCACGGGGCAAACCCCGCAGTTTTTGCGCTGCGAATCTATAGCACTCTTCATCTGGCCAGGCAATGTTTTTCGGTAGTTTACTTTTTAAAATAGAGACTTAACCTGAGTCAACGCGACCAGGAAGTTAGGTAGGTTTATGGAATATAGGCACTATTAATCTGTAAAATATGGATTTTATCTGAAGGTCATTGTCTGGTTGGTTTTGTGTATAAAGTCACTCCCAAGGTTATGCGAGAACGAATGAGTTGCGGGAGGATTTATAGTAATCCACAATGTCTGTACGGAATTATTCCTATTAATTGTGACATTTAATAGTCTAGTCATCCCGACCAGTATTTATATAAGTTACAGCCAGAAAAAGATTAAAGAATCCCTTTTTCTTTCCAGAACTTGATTGCACCTGGGTGAATTGACGTCACGATGCCATCAACACCTTTAGCAACTGACATGGCCTTGAAGGTTTTCTTCTGTGAGACCATGTGTGCAAGACCTTCATCGGTAAAGATTGCAGTGAGGAGCTTGTATACGATGTCATCAGAAACGTTCTTGTTTGCTACCCAGAGAGCTGAATCCTGAAAAGCTGGCGTGTCGGTATCGACTCCCTTATAGGTGCCTGCAGGAACAGAGATTTTTCCAAAATAGGGATATTTTGCGAAGAAACCAGAGGCTTCTGCATCAGCACCCAGGTCGATCATTTCAATATCGTTGGTCTGGGCGGCCTGAATCACGGCACCGGATGGGAAGGCAGTAAAGAGCCAGAAGGCGTCCAGTTGGTTGTTACCGAAAGCCGCGGATGCATCGTTGTAACCCATGGCATTGCGCTCAATCTTATCCCAGACACCCATGTGCGTGAAGAAAAGTTCACAGTTAGCAAATGCACCGGAACCAGCATTGCCAACGCCAACTTTTTTACCGATTAGATCTTTAACTGACTTGATACCGGAACCCTTTTTGACGACCAGTTGTGCAGGGGCACCATAAAGGAAGGCAACAGCGCGGACGTCGGTATACTTCTTCGTATCATTCTTCATCATGCCATTGGCGCCGAGGTAAACATGACCGGAGTAGACAGTGGCAAAGTCCATTCTTCCAGAGTTAACTTTACGCAGGTTCTCCACCGAACCAGCTGAGGATTGTGCTTTGAGACTGATTGATTCAATTGCTTTAACCGGTTTGAAAACCTGGATGGCGTTGGCAACAGTCTGGAATGTGCCACCAGCCGGACCACCACCGAAAACAATACGATCCTTCTTGGCAAAAGCCGGCATGCTGAAAGCGACGGTTGCTACAATAAGTAACGATAAGATTTTAACAACTTGTTTCATTTTCACAGCCTCCTTTGAGTGGGTGTATAAATACAGCTAATATTACTGTTACCTGCTCAGGCTTTTTCCTGAATTAATCTCCAAAAATTAAAGATTGATAAAGAGGAAAAGCGATAGCTTGGAAATTGTATAAAAAATGTAGGACAACGCTTGGCCAGAATCGTCCAGTTTTAATTATCAGCCAAGAGGACGTCAAACCAAGAACAACAAGAGGAAGTAAAGATAAACCAGAATCTCTATGGCTAAGCGCAAATATTAGGCAAAGGAAAAGGGCTAGGAACCACCACACGTAACGACCGATTCTGTGGTTCATTAAAAACAAAGGCCCACGATACATTGATTCCTCAATTAATGGTGCCATAATCAAACTTGAAAAAATGAGATTTTTAGTACTTCCGTTAATGTTTAATAAATTTTGACCAAAATGTAGAAACCACGATTGCAAAGCAAATAATTTTTCAAAGAAAATTGGAAAAATAATTGCGTCGTAGGATAAAAAAGAGGGGCACAAGTAACTACAGGAATCGGAAGTATGGATAGCACAAATAAGGTAACTCTTTAGCGCACTGGACAGCATTGTGACGGAAAAGCACAAGAGTATACATACCCAAAGTCTATATATTTCAATTTTGGGTTTCGGCATTCTTCAATTCTATCAGACAAAATATATTCTACGAGAAAGTCTGCAAGATACAAAGATAGGGAGTTCCTATAAATCCTACTAAATTGTTGTGGGGAGTTAAAAATTTATTGAAGCAAAATTCTCACTGACCCTGACTTACAAAAAAGCCCCGCAGCCAAAAGATGGAGGAGGAGGTCTACGGGGCAATGTTACTCAGGAGGCAAACAGTTATTCGTTTACCCACTTACATTTTACCATCCTGTTCGGTTCTTTGTCTATTCGTCCAACAACCTCCATTACAAGAATGGCCACCAAGGATCGAACCCTGGCGGCCACAGATTTGTGCATTAACAAGCTTCCTAAATGTCGCTATCAATAAAAAGCCTGTTTTCGTCCCACAAGTCGTGACTCATAAGAAAGTGAATGGGGCCTTAGAAGCTCAAACAATGGATCCTTGTTAGCAACTGCTCTGGAGTGCTTTCAAAGTTCGTTGCTGTCTCAGTATGTTCCAAAGTGTCGCGTAACTGCCCTCCAATATCTTCCAGAATAAACTGAAGCTCTTCCGGCAGATGAATCCAATTAAAACCATAATCAGCATGAAGTCGGAAGAAGGTATCTGTTGTAGTGCAGTTGTCGGCAGTGCGGCCTTCTGGTGAGCATAAGTAGACCAGCAACTCAACCAGTGCAGATTTTATCGCATCAAGGTTGGTAGTGTTGTCAGATATTGAATCACGCACCTTAAAAAGGTACGAATGCAACTCTTGTGTACCATCGGATAAGATACTCATTTACAACCTGCGAAAAGACAAACGTGACTGGCTGCGTACCCAGGCTCAAGACACTAGCAACGCATACCAGATGACTAAGTATACCTTTCCCAGGTCTTCCTACAAATAGCGCAACCTAGGAAGCCCGTTTTCGTCTCAGAAGTCGTGATTTATAAGGAACTTGCTTTGGAGTAGCGCAACCTAGTAGCACACCCGCTTCGGGAACAGACGCCCATCGTTGAAGATCTTCCAAACCACGCTATCTTTACATATGTGATCGAGTCGTTCCTCACAACCACTTAGAAAAAGCTCTACCCAAGAGACCCTTTCGAAAATGCCGACAAAAAACAAAACACTAACAATCCTTATATTTACTGAGATTGTGTTTATCGTCATGTTGGTGGCTTTAACCATCTATGTCTTAACGTTACAAAATCAGGCATACAAGCAGTTGGACAAAGCGATCCAACTTCGCCACAACTCCCACCATCTTGCTGATCAGTTACGTCAAAGTTCCGATGATCTTACTCGTATGGTTAGAACCTATGCTGCGACCGGTGACCCCAAGTTTGAGAACTTTTTTCGCATGATCCTCGACATTCGGGCGGGGAAGTTCCCAAGGCCAGAAAATTACGAACGCATTTTCTGGGACTTCAAGATTGTTGAAGACTGTTAT
>DAOWJU010000304.1 GCA_030640215.1 Desulfuromonadales bacterium | reverse complement strand
CTTGTCGTCCTTGTACTCAACGGCATGGTCGCCATCATAGATGGACATGATGGCAACGCCTGCGGCTTTGGCTATCTTGCAAACAATTTCAATATCTGGATTCATATTCAAAAAAGTCCAATCTGATCGCCTGCCTCACTCTTTTCGGAGACAACAGGCATTTGGGTGTGTCCATTCCATCCGGCCAGTTTTTCAAGCAATGGGTTGGTTTCAAATTTACTATATACGAGGACTTTGGATGCGGATGAGCCGTCGTGCAGGTCGCTGGCAAGGGCAGTGTAGATACCCTGCTTGAGGAGTTCGTAGGCTCGCCGCTGGACAGTTTCTCCGTAGTAGCCGGTGAAGGAACCGAGGTTTGCCTGGAATAAGCAAGTTTCAGGTAGCGCGAGATCAGGAATGACTTTGTGAGGAAGTGGCACGTGGCGCGTGGCACGTGGCGCGAAAGGCCATAACTTTTTCAAAAAACTATTTGGTTTTTGAAGATTTTCCATGTCCCGCGTCCCGCTTTTCTCATCGCTTCCGATTTCCAGTTCTTTTTCCTGCGACTCACCACGCGCCGCACGCTTTGAGAGAATCCCATAAAAATGCTCGGTTCTTTCCGGATGCGCAATCAGCGGCACAAAGCCTTTCTCGATGATCAGTTCCAGACCTTCCTGCACGACCTCGGAATGAGCCTGTTGAGGAGCTTCACAGAGGATCAGCTTGGTATCACCGAGTGGGAGCAGATCGTCGGTGAATTCAGCAAAGCACTCATCGAGCATATATTCCATCCCTGGTCGAAGTTCCAGAGCGACATCAGCGTTATCGAGATCAGCTTGCAGCATCAGAGTCGCCTCACGTATTTTCTGCGGGGTGAGGTCGTAGTAGCCTTTTATGCAGTGAGGCGTGCAGCAAACAGTTGTATAGCCAAAGTCTGCCAACAATTTCGCCATGGCGATGGAATCGTCAATGGTTGTGGCGCCATCGTCAAGATCGGGGAGTAAATGACAGTGAAAATCTATCATTGCCGTTTATCTCCGAATCTTAGATTTTGGAGTCTTAATTTTGAATTATGTGGCATGTCGTGTGTTGCTCGTTGACTTAGTTAGTTCTCATCCGGAAACTCCGGATGAGAACAAGTGTAGTTTTCGATTTGGAAGCGAGCAATGTTTCACAAGGTCAAGGAAATCAAGCGCCCAGTTTAATCAAGTCAAGCACTGAAGCGGAGGCGTAGTACTTTACGCCGCACAATCAAATGTGCAGATTGACGCAGAGATTGCGGCCCATTTCATCCAGCATGGAATTGGCCGTTTCCGGACGAAAACTAGTTATTAATAAACTTCCATACGCGACTCAGTGCGCGTCGCCAAACTGGCGCAACCGATTCGGGTTCGTCGTGCCGATAATACCCCTGATAATACTTCCCCTCATAGTAACTGTAAGCACCATAGTATTTGGCACCTTTGCCAGTCTTGTCGTTAAGGACAACACCAGCGAGACTGGCACCGTGATTGTGCAGGGAGGTAATGGCGCGTTGGGCCAGTTTTTCCGGGACGCGGCACGATTCGATGACCATGACATTGAGATCGACGCGCGAGGCAAGGATCAAGGCATCGGAAACGGGCAGGAGCGGCGGAGCATCGAGGACGACGTAATCGTATTTATGATTCGCGACATCGAGAAATTTATGCATTTTATCAGAATTAAGAAGTTGAGTCGGATTTGGCGGCTCGGTGCCAGCGGGGATGAAATCGAGATTGAGATGCTCAATTTTACGCACGGCACTTTGGTCGCCAACCATCAACAAGTCTGTTAAACCAGGCGTATCAGTTTCACCAAGTGCCTTGTAAAGCGACGGGCGGCGCAGATCACAGCCAACCAGCAAAGTTCTGGCACCAGTCTGAGCCAGAGTGGCGGCCAGATTGACGGCGACGGTTGATTTACCTTCATCGGGCATGCAACTGGTCAGCAAAACTGTCTTGTGTTTCTGATTGGTGATGGTATAGAGGAGATTGGTGCGCAAGGCCAGAAAGGCTTCGGCCGGAGGAGACATGGGCTCCAGCTGGGTAACCAGTTGTCGCTCTTCGTTATTATCGGCCTCTTTGATGCGTGGGATGGTACCGATGACCGGCAGGCCGAGCTTTTCCTGAACATCTTCCTCGTCCTTGATGGTTCGATCGAGATAATCGAGTAGAAAGGTCAGACCGATACCGAGCATCAGACCGAGGATCAGACCGAGCGCCAGGTTCTTTCTCTTATTCGGCTTAATCGGTGCGCCAGAGACCTGGGCGCGGTCGATGATATCGACATTGCCACTGGTAGCGGCAGCGATGATGCGAGTTTCCTGCTGACGCTGTAAAAGGTAGCTGTAAAGTTCGGCGTTAACCTGATTGGTACGCGACAACCGCACCAGCTCTAACTCCTCCTCGGGGACCTGTTCCAGGCGACGACTGCTCCGGCCAAGAGAAACGTTGATGTCGGCCAGCTGTTGCTCTATTCGGCTTTTCGCCAGAATGGCCGTGCTGTTTATTTTCTCACGGACCTGATTCACCTGGTTATCGACTTCGACAACCTCAGGATGGGCAGGGGTGAACTTGCGTAGCAGGTCCAGACGGCTGGCTCGCAGCGCAAAGAGCTGGTTAATATATTCAGCAACGCCCGGCAGATCGCCAACCGTGCTGAAATCATCCCGATTCCATTTGAACTCATCCAGAAAAACGTTAAGCCGCTCAAGACGCAGGTTAAGATCGGCGCGTTGTTTCTCCAGGGCCACGGCAGTATCGACCATACTCTGCCCTTCAGCGCTGAGTCGCTCAAGACCAGTTATGATCCGGAATTCGTGTAGCGCCTGCTCCGAACGGTCTAAATCGCCGCCAAGCTTAGCCAACTGCTGGTCAATAAAATCCAGCATGGAGACAGCCTCGGCAGACTTGGCAACCCGGTTCTGTTCTACATAAGCCTGAGCCAGGGCGTTGGCGACGTCCGCTGCAATCATCGGATCGGTGCTCTGCACGGAGAGACCAATCAGGTTGGTCCCTTCCTCCAGTTCACTGGCAGAGACACCTGACATAACCAGGCCAACAGCTTCCGCATGGCTCAATTGATGCAATAAAAGCCGATCACCCGCTGTCCCTGCATGAATAACAACATTGGCACGATAGGCTCCCGACTCAACAAGTTGGCCACTTTCACCTTGAAGCACCACCTGCCCATCGGGGTCCAGCAGCCGATAAGTCGTTTGACCAGAGAGTTCTATAGCGAGTTGATCGACACTTTCCGGAGCAGTCAGTTTGCGTATGTGGACATCCACATCACGAGACACTTTTTGCGGTTGCCATTCGAGACTAAGCATCTCGCTGGCTTTTTCGGCAATCTCATACGATTGCAGCACACGCAGCTCCGAAGCAATACTGAAGCGGTTCTCTTGACGCTGCTGCAGGACCTCTTCTGAAGCCTGCTGAACATAACCAACGCGCAGGGTCGCTGAGGATTGATAAATGGGGGTTTGCAGATAGGTCTTGACGGCAACGCCGACAAAAACCAACAGAAATACGATCAGGGCGATGCGCCAGCGTCTTTGGATAACGTGGAGATAATCGAGAAGATGGACTTCCTTTTCGATCTGTAACGGGTCTTTATGTGGGATCTTGTCGGTCATTTATATCCAAGGTGACACGTGTCGCAACAAAACCGTAAACCTTTAGAAACTTTCAATTAACCCTTTAAATATATTCAACTATTACTATAAAAGTCAAGGTTTTACCCTCATCTTTTAAACCACGACCTTATAGCAAAAAAGGGACAGGCCCCGTACGGGGACAGTCCCTAATATGATGTTCATGCCACGCGCCACAGAGATCTAAGAGTTGAGTTTACCCCAAACCTTCTTAACCCCGGCAACAAAAGCACCATCAACAACCTCATCACTGTCCTCGCCATAATAACCACGGTAGTACTTGTTACCGTAATAACCGTAGTTACCGTAGTACTTGAAGCCGCGCCCTGACTTATCATTGAGAATAACTCCGGTGATTTTGGCATCGACTGATCTT
>DAOWJU010000275.1 GCA_030640215.1 Desulfuromonadales bacterium | reverse complement strand
GCCTGTGCAGCGATGCCGATACGGCCGCCATCCAAGGTTTTCATGGCAACCTTGAATCCCTTGCCCTCTTCTCCGAGCAAGTTCGCTTTGGGGATTCGACAGTTTTCAAAGACCAGCTCGTAGGTCAGCGAGGAGCGAATACCCATCTTTTCTTCCTTCTTGCCGAAGGAGAAGCCAGGCGTCCCTTTCTCTACGATAAAGGCGCTGATGCCGTGATGCTTCTTCGCCTCCCTGTCGGTGCGGGCGAAGACGACATAAATTTCGGCTTCCTTGCCGTTGGTAATAAAGATCTTCGAACCATTGAGTACCCACTCGTCACCGTCGAGCACCGCTGTGGTCCGGGTACCGCCAGCATCAGAACCGGCCGAGGTCTCGGTGAGACCGAAGGCTCCCATCTTGCTGCCTTCAGCCAACGGCACCAGGTATTGTTGTTTCTGTTCCTCGGTGCCGAACATATAGATCGGGTTTGCCCCGAGAGAAAGGTGTGCCGACAAGGTTACACCGGTCGAGGCACAGACCCGGGAGAGTTCCTCAACAGCAATGGCATAGCTGATGTAATCGGCGCCGGCGCCGCCGTACTCTTCTGGAAAGACAATGCCGGTCAAGCCAAGCTCTGCTACCTTGTCGAACATCAGCTCGCGATCGAAACGATCCTGCTCGTCGCGCTCCCTGGCTGACGGTGCAACTTCCGTCTCGGCAAAACTGCGTACGGTTTCACGAATCAGGTTCTGTTCTTCAGTAAGTTGAAAATTCATTTTTTACTCCTCATATCTTTATAGGTTGTTGCGCCTGGCAAAGAATCGCGCCAGATCCCACCTCAATTAACGATTTTGCCGGAAATGGCGCAAATTATTATTTATCCCTGAGCCAGCCCACCCAGGACTTCACGTGCAACAATCAAGCGTTGGATCTCGCTGGTTCCTTCGTAGATACTGGTTACACGCGCATCCCGGGCAAAACGCTCCACTGGAAACTCACGCGTATAACCGTAACCACCGAGGATCTGCACCGCTTCATAGCAGGCACGGTTGGCCGCTTCGGTAACAAACAGCTTGGCCATCGAAGCCTCCTTGGCAAAAGATCGCCCCTGTTCCTTCCTGAAAGCAGCATTCATCAATAGCAGGCGGGCCGCTTCCAGCTCGGTATAGCTGTCGGCAATCTTCCACTGAATCGCCTGAAAATTGGCGATCGGCTGATTAAACTGCTTGCGCTCAAGAGCGTAACGGCTGGCATAATCGATAGCCGCCATGCCGATTCCGAGGCCGAGGGAACCAACACCGATCCGTCCACCGGCCAATTCGGCCACAGCGATCCGAAAACCATCGTTGATCTGTCCCATCAGCGCGTCCTGAGGAATCCGGCAGTCCTGAAACAACAGCTCGTTGGTCGAGGACGCGTGCTGCCCCATCTTCTCTTCCGCCTTGCCGATGATCAATCCCTCGATACCGGCTTCAACCAGAAAACAGCTGATGCCTTTCCCCTTCGGCGCAGCCTTGTCGGTCACTGCCCATACGACAAAAACGCCAGCATAAGGAGCGCTGGTGATAAAATTTTCGCGCCGTTGAGTGCCCAGTAGTCGCCGTCCTGCACCGCTGTGGTGGTCATCCCGGCCGGGTCAGATCCAGCTCCGGTTTCGGTTAGACCGAAGGCTCCAGCCAGATACTCGCCTGAACATATTTTAGGAATATATTTCTGTTTCTGTTCTTCACTGCCAATCGCCTGGATCACTTCGCAGACCATGTTGTTGACTGAGACGGTGACTGCCGTAGAAGCACAAGCGTGGGCGATCTCGGTGAGAGCAACACTGAAGGCGACCACTCCGGCCTCTGTACCGCCGTACTCCTCCTTTGACATTGAGCCCCATGAAACCAAGCTCAGCAAGTTTTGTCAGATTATCGTAGAAGGGCTGTAAGTCCTCTCCCCGATCATAGCCAGCCGCCAGTGGCTCAAGCTCGGCGGCGGCGAATTCACGAGCGGTATCCTGAATTAATTTCTGTTCTTCGGTCAGTTCCAGATTCATATTTAACTCCTAACAAGCAATCAGCAGCCTTTAAAATCGGCAGCCCGTTTCTCCCCAAAAGCCAACATGCCCTCTTTTAAATCGGCAGTGGCAAAACAAAGACCAAACAGCTCCGCTTCATAGGCGGAGGCCTTGTCGAGATCTATCTCCAGACCTTTGTTGACCGCTTCTTTACTTAAGCTGATCGCAATCGGACCTTTGTCAGCAATTTTCCACGCCATCTTCTGCGCGGCTTCGAGCATTTGTTCCTGTGCCTGCACCCCTGATAAAATTTATTCGTCAATGTTACGCGTACTTAAAGAAACCTTTACCGCTCTTCTTACCGAGCCAGCCAGCCTTGACCATCTTGCGCAGTAGTGGGCAGGGACGATACTTGCTGTCGGCAAAGCCTTCGTGCAGAACCTCCATGATCGCCAGACAGGTATCAAGACCAATGAAATCGGCCAAAGTCAGCGGTCCCATAGGGTGGTTCATCCCCAACTTCATAACCTGATCGATCGCTTCCGGTTCTGCAACGCCTTCAAAAACGCAGTAGATAGCTTCGTTGATCATCGGCATCAGAATCCGGTTGGAGATGAACCCTGGGTAGTCGTTGACCTCGACCGGGGCCTTACCCATCCGTACAGTCAGTTCCTCTACCGCCTGGTAGCAGGCATCGCTGGTGGCAATACCACGGATGATCTCAACCAACTTCATCACCGGCACCGGATTCATAAAGTGCATACCGATAACCATTTCAGGTCGGTTGGTGACCGCAGCGATCTCGGTGATCGGCAGAGAGGAGGTATTACTGGCGAGGATCACGCCCGGCCGGGCCACTTCATCGAGAGTGCGGAAGATCTTTTCCTTGATCGCCATGTTCTCGGAGGCCGCTTCAACGACGAAATCAACATCAGCAGCATCAGCCAGATCGGTAGAAGAGATCAGACGAGCGAGAGTGTCAGCCTTATGCTCCTCACTGATCCGACCCTTAGCGACATTCTTGCTGAGCAGCTTATCGATAAAAGCCAGACGTTTGTCGATAAAGTCCTGACTGATATCGTTAAGAACGACCTGTAAACCAGATTCTGCTGCAACCTGTGCGATACCGCCGCCCATCTGGCCAGCACCAATCACCATAATTTTATTCATTGCCATCTTCTTCACTCCTGATTATTTTCGTCAAACCCGTAGGGCATTTGTATTGGTTTTTATCATTTTTGAGCATAGATATTCGGGTCACAACTTCTCAAAAATTGCCGCGACCGCTTCACCGCCGCCGATACAGAGAGTGGCCAGGCCGTAACGCTCGCCACTACGCTGTAGCTCTGGGATCAGAGTTGTGACCAGACGACCACCACTGGCGCCAACCGGATGGCCGATGGCAACAGCGCCACCATTGACATTGACCTTGTTCCGATCCAGGCTCAGCTCTTTCATGGCGATCATGGTGACTGCGGAAAAAGCTTCATTAATCTCGAAACGACCAATGTCTTCAACTTTGAGACCCGCCTTTTCAAGAGCCCTCTCCATCGCCAATACCGGCACATCAGGGAACATATCCGGATGCATGCTGCCGGTGGCATAAGAAACCAGCCGCGCTTTCGGTTTGAGGCCGTATTTTTCTACAGCCGCCTCACTCACCAACAAGGAGAATGCGGCACCATCGTTGATTGTTGAGGCGTTACCAGCAGTAATCGAACCGTCCTTGGCGAAAACCGGACGTAGGCTTTTCAACTTGTCAAAATTGACCTGGGAAGGCTCTTCATCCTGATCGACGATCACATCACCACGGCGGGTCGATTTGACCACCGGTACGATTTCGGCTTTAAATAGTCCTTTTTCAATTGAACTCTGAGCCCGTTTGTATGAATCAGCAGCGAACTCATCCTGGGCTTCACGGGAGAGTTGATGCGCGTTGACCCGTTCCTCGGCCACCTGGCCCATATGCCGTCCGGTGTAAGGGTCGGTGAGAGCATCGAAGACCATCAAATCGATCGCCTTACCGTTGCCCATGCGCATCCCGTAACGTGCAGCAGGCAAAGCATAAGGAGCCATCGACATATTCTCCATGCCACCGGCAATCACCACATCAGAATCACCGAGGCGAATGGCATCAGCGCCGAGCATAATTGCCTTGAGACCGCTACCACAGACCTTGTTGATAGTTAGTGCTGCGGCACTATCAGGGATACCTGCCGCACGCATTGCTTGTCGAGCCGGCGCCTGGCCAGCACCACCGGTTACAACCTGACCGGCGATGACCTGATCAACCGCATCGCCAGGAAGACCAGACGCTTCAAGTAATTTCGTCATTACTGGAGCGGCCAAATGCGGGGCCTGGACATCGGAAAGAGAACCACCGAAACTACCAAAAGGGGTACGTAACGCTTCTACAAGATATACATTCGACATTTTTTCTCCTCTACTGTTCAATATGTTCTTCAGTAACCAATCAAGTTCATTTTTTAAAAAAACTGGCGATTGCCTCCTGCACTTCGGGGGCCGCCATCCGCTCGTTAAAGAGATCCAGTTCCCGTGCCATGGCCGTGGTCACGGCATCATCCATGCCACGTTTGAGTAGAGCTTTGGCCGCGCGGATGGAATCAGGAGACTTTGTCGCCAGCTGTTCAGCAGTTGCCAATGCATGCTCTAGCACTTTATCAGCAGAAACAATTTCGTTAACCAGACCGATCCGCTCGGCCAGCTCGACATCAAACTGCTTGCCCAGCATAATCAGTTCAGCAGCTTTCTGATAACCAATCAGATGCGGCAGGATATAACTGGTTCCACCTTCAGGGGAGAGGCCAAGATTGACAAAGGGTAACGAGAAACGCGTCCCTGGAGCCGCATAGACAAAATCACAGTGGAACAGCATGATGGTGCCGATGCCCAAAGCGAGTCCATTGACTGCGGCTATAACCGGTTTCTGTGCGTGTCTGAGAGCATCGATATATATATTGTGCGGATAGACACGATCGGCTGAAGGCCCATTGCGGAAGTTTTGCAAATCGTTGCCACTGGTAAAACAACCCTCGATGCCATGCAGGATAATGGTGCGGATATCATCATCGGCATCAGCACCCCT
>DAOWJU010000155.1 GCA_030640215.1 Desulfuromonadales bacterium | reverse complement strand
TTGCAACGGCTCAGTCAGAAACCTGATGTTATGGCCACGATTGCTGATATTACCTGTGATTCCGATGGTCAGGTGAGCAGTTTTGTCGGCGAGAACGGCAGAACCAAATTCTTACCGTTGCATAAGGTGACGGGTGACGAGGATTACTACATCGGATTCTTCATGATTGGTGCCTATCAGGAAATCCTCGGCGATATGCATAACCTCTTTGGTGACACTAACGCGGTGCATATCACCTTCAACAAAAAAACCAATTATAAGATTGATACGGTAATCAAGGGCGATGCGACTTGGGAGAGTCTCAAGCATGTGCAGTACAAGGGACCGGAAATTCTCAAGCACGTACAGGACAACCTTGAGAAAAAGGTCGCTTTACGGCAAGTCTCTTTTGAGGAGACCAGTCATTTTGTTGAGTTGTTGGACAAGATGCTGGTTTCTTACACGTATCTTGGAGAGTAGTGGCGGAGGATGGAGTTGTTTTAGGAATAGAAAAAAGCTAAGGGCAATTGGACGCTGATTTACGCTGAAAGGGCATGATTTAGAACCAACCTAAGATTTTGTTCTGGGTTTGATCAGCGTTCATCAGATTTGATCAGCGTCCCATTAGGACTTAGCTTTTTGCTTTTAGGTTATAACCGTTGAGTTAAGAAAAGGGCCACTTCGATTGAGGTGGCCCTTCATCTCTATTTTAAGGTCAACATCGCATAGAATTAAGAGTCGTTGGCACTCGTTTTTCGCTCGTTCATCACTTTGTATGCACAGAACTCACCACACATGGTGCATGCACCGTGTTCTTCATCAACACCCGATTCGGCGCGGATTCGGCGGGCTTTTTCCGGGTCCATAGCAAGAGCGAACTGGCCTTCCCAGTCGAGTTCTTTGCGGCATTTGGCCATGGCGATGTCTTTCTCCATAGCGCCGGGTACGCCTTTGACGATGTCACCGGCGTGGGCGGCGATGCGGCAGGCGATAACTCCTTCGTGAACATCCTCTACCGTTGGCAGTGCCAGGTGTTCGCTGGCAGTGACGTAGCAGAGGAAGTCGGCACCCGCTGCTGCGGCCAGGGTGCCGCCGATAGCACAGGTGATGTGGTCGTAACCGGGCGCGATATCGGTGACCAGAGGGCCAAGAACGTAGAAGGGCGCGCCGTGACAGAGGCGTTTCTGGAGCTGAATATTCATCTCAATCTGGTTCAGAGGTACATGCCCCGGGCCTTCGATCATTACCTGTATGCCAGCTTTCCAGGCGCGCTGGGTCAGCTCTCCGAGCAGGATCAGTTCTTGAATCTGGGCACGGTCGCTGGCATCAGCCAGGCAGCCAGGACGGAAGCCGTCACCAAGGGAAAGGGTCGCGTCGTAAGGTTTGACGATTTCCAGCAGCCGGTCGAACTGCTCAAAGAGTGGGTTTTCGGCATTATTATGGTTCATCCACTCGACGGTGAAGGAACCGCCACGGGAAACCACCTCCATGATGCGGCCTTCATTGTCCATCCGCTCGACGGTCGCTCTGGTTACACCGCAATGCACTGTGATGAAGTCAACGCCGTCATCGAGATGCTTGATAATACCCTCGAAGATTTCGTCGGCCGTCATGTCGACCATTGCCTTGCCCTTGCGGGTCACCGTGTCAACTGCAGCCTGGTAGAGTGGGACCGAGCCAATGCAGGCTGTGGTCTCGTTGATAATCGCACTGCGAATTTCATCGATTGGCCCACCCGTGGAAAGGTCCATAATGGCATCAGCACCGGCAGCAACCGCTACGCGAGCCTTTTCCAGCTCTTTGTCGATGCTGGTGTCATCCTTGCTGGTACCGATGTTGGCGTTGACCTTGGTGCGCAAGCCTTTGCCAACCGCCAGTGGAATGCCGTTGGTGTGTTTGTTGTTGTGGCAGATAATCGCCGTGCCTTCGGCGATACGTTGGCGTAGAAGCTCAGGGTCAATGTTTTCCGTTGCTGCGGCCTGCTTCATTTTGTCTGAGACAACGCCCTGACGGGCGAGTTCGAGTTGGGTCAATGTATTCTGTGTCTTCATGAATCCTCTTCTCTATAGGTTTAGTCAGAATTTTTGATGTTTATCTTCAGCATAAATAAAAATCTTTATTCACAGGGATATGCAGGATGTGCAGGATAAAATCGATGATCAAAAGATTAAAAGCTTGGTTTGCTTTGGTCTAACCATCCTATACACCCTGTCCATCCCTGTTAAATTAAGTCTTTTCTGTTTTTTCTGCGTCTCGTACCGCCTTCGCTCCAGCGAAATGATTGATCGGGCCATGCCCACCACCCATTGGCACAGCATGACGAATCGCTTCATTGATAAAGAGTTTGGCTGATTCGGCGGCCTTCATCAGAGGCTGCCCCTGAGCAAGCAGGGTGGCGAGAGCGGCTGAATAGGAACAGCCGGTGCCGTGAGTGCTGGTGGTGTCGATGCGCTCAGCAGTCAACTTTTGTACCGTCTTCCCGGCCAGAAGAATGTCGATCGCATCCTCTTCACGGTGGCCGCCCTTAAGCAGTACATGCCTCGGCCCCATCGCTTGCAGGCTTTTCGCGGCTTCTTCCATCTCGTCGAGAGTGTGAATCTTCTGTCCGGTGAGTGCTTCGGCCTCTGGAATATTGGGCGTCAACAGGTAGGTCTGAGGCAGAAGCTCCTGGCGGACAGCTTCAACCGCCTCCTGCTTCAACAATGCAGTGCCGCCCTTGGCGATCATGACCGGATCAACCACATTAAGCAGGTTGAATTTCTTTATGATCTCAGCGACTGCGCTGACGATTTCAGCACTGTAGAGCATGCCGGTTTTAAGCGTGTCGGTGCCGATGTCATTCAGGACCGCTTCAGCCTGTTTGACGATAAAGCCAGCTGACGCCGGAGAAAGCCCGTGCACACCGAGTGTGTTTTGTGCCGTCAATACTGTAATGGCGCTGGTGCCGTAGGAACCGAGCAGGGTAATCGATTTGAGGTCCACCTGGATTCCAGCTCCACCACCAGGGTCAGATCCGGCAATTGTCATCACGCGGGTTTCTTCTGGAGCTTTTTTACAGTTGAAGAGCAGCGAAAGCTCCCTGGCTGCCAGGGCTGGATTCGTATCGTCAGCAACTGCAGAAATAACCGCCAGAGAGTCCGCGCCCGCATCGAGAGCTTCAGCACCATTGGTCCAGCCGATGCCCCCAATCGCCACAATCGGAATTTTCACCGCCATGCGGACCTTACGCAAGGCCTCCAGGCCAACCAGTTCGGTGTCGTCTTTACTGTTGGTTGGGAAGATACTGCCGACACCAATGTAGTCGGCACCAGCCATCTCGGCTTTGAGAGCCTGATCGACAGTGCGGGTTGAAACGCCAATTAATTTATCCGGGCCGAGCAGTTTACGGACATCGTGAACCGAACCATCATCCTGGCCCAGATGTACGCCATCGGCAAAGCATGCAACAGCGAGTTCCGGGCTATCATTGACCAGAAAGGTCACCCCGGCTTCTTTGCACAGTTTCACCAGTTGGTGAGCCAGATTGACCTTCGCCTCTGACGAACGTTGCTTGTCGCGGTACTGCACGACGCGGACTCCACCCCGTAACCCTTCGCGGACAACATGCAGAATCTGTTCGTCAGAACCTTGTGGTGTAATCAGATAGAGACCATTGATCATTGTCCTCTTCTCCAAAAAATAAAAAAGCACCCAGGCTGGTGGCCACGGCGCTTGCCCGCATAACGGGGATGCTCGTTGCTGTCCAGACCGCTTCCCTCCGCCGGTATGATCCGGATCAGGTTCTAAGGGTCACTTCGTCAACAGCGAAGCTCTCAGCAAACGTACTCCCCTAGCGGTGGTTCAGATGTAGAAACAGATTGCCCTGGTTGGCCTCGAACAATCC
>DAOWJU010000196.1 GCA_030640215.1 Desulfuromonadales bacterium | reverse complement strand
TCGTGCATATTATCGGACCTGAGCAGGGTGCGACGCTCCCCGGCATGACCATCGTTTGCGGCGACTCGCATACCTCGACCCACGGAGCTTTGGGTTCTCTTGCTTTCGGTATCGGTACCTCCGAGGTAGAGCATGCTCTGGCCACTCAGTGCATTATCCAGAAAAAGGCTCGCAACATGCTGGTCAGTGTAGATGGCCAGGTTGGTCCGGGCATTACGGCCAAGGACATCATGCTGGCCATTATAGGCAAAATTGGCACCGCCGGTGGTACAGGATATGTGATCGAGTATGCTGGTGATGCGATCCGGGCCTTGTCGATGGAAGGCCGCATGACGGTCTGCAATATGTCGATTGAGGCTGGTGCGCGGGCCGGTATGATCGCCGTTGATGAGAAAACGATCGATTACGTCAAGGGCCGGCCCTACGCACCGAGTGGAGCGTCATGGGAGAAGGCAATCATTGACTGGCAGTCATTACAGAGTGATCCTGATGCTCATTATGATCATGTTGTGCACCTTGATGCCGACTCGATTCAACCCCAGGTGACCTGGGGGACTTCTCCGGAGATGGTGGTTGCTGTTGATGGCTCTGTACCGGATCCAGCAATGGAGACCGATTCCGTCAAGCGCGAAGGCATGCAGGCGGCACTCGCCTATATGGGCCTTGCTGCGAACACTCCGATGACCGAAATTTACCCTGATATTGTTTTTATCGGTTCCTGCACCAATGGTCGCATTGAAGACCTGCGTGAGGTGGCAAAGGTTGTCAAAGGCCATAAGGTCGCCGCCAATATTAAGCGGGTTCTGGTCGTCCCTGGCTCAGGTCTGGTTAAAGAGCAGGCTGAGACAGAAGGGTTGGATAAAATCTTCATACAAGCCGGTTTCGAATGGCGTGAGCCGGGTTGCTCCATGTGTCTCGCGATGAATGACGACCGGCTCGCACCACAGGAACGCTGTGCCTCGACCTCGAATCGCAACTTTGAAGGCAGACAGGGGCAGGGTGGGCGCACCCATCTGGTCAGCCCGGCTATGGCCGCGGCCGTAGCCATCGCTGGTCACTTTGTTGATGTTCGCACACTGGATGTTTGATCCAAGCAAGGGAGGCTTGACCTATGCAAGCATTTAGCCATTTGAACGGGCTGGTCGCACCACTGGATCGTTCCAACATCGATACGGACGCTATTATTCCCAAGCAATTTCTCAAGTCGATCAAGCGTACCGGTTTTGGCCCCAATCTTTTTGATGAATGGCGTTATCTGGATCATGGTGAAATTGGCATGGATTGTAGCAAACGGCCACTTAATCCTGATTTTGTTCTAAATCAGCCACGCTACCAGGGTGCGCAAATTCTGCTGGCGCGTGAGAATTTCGGCTGTGGGTCTTCGCGTGAGCATGCTCCCTGGGCTTTGTTTGATGCTGGTTTCCGGGTCGTGGTTGCGCCGAGCTTTGCTGACATCTTTGCTAACAATTGTTTCAAGAACGGAATCCTGCCACTGGTGCTTTCGGTTGAAACCGTTGCCAGTTTGTTTGCCGAGGTTGACGCGACTCCCGGTTATCGGTTGACTGTCGATCTTGAGAAGCAACAAGTGACAACTCCCGCTGGCACTCTCTTTGAATTTGCTGTCGATGCGTTTCGTAAGAAATGTTTGTTGGAGGGGCTTGATGATATCAGCCTGACTTTGCAGTATGTTGAAGAAATAAAGAGTTTTGAAGCGAAGAAGAAGGGCAAAGAACCGTGGTTGTTTGGTTGATAACATTCAGGGACATGGACACCCCCCTGCTCGTTGTACTCGCTTCCCCCCTGTAAAACAGGGGGGATTGAGGGGGGCTTTGTTTTGCTTTAAGTCTTAGGTTTGAAACACCTTAACAGAAGAGGTCTCAATGAAAGGAACCGAACTGATTTTGCGGGCGCTCCACGCCAAAGGTGTGAAATACATCTTTGGCTACACTGGTGGAACCATCATGCCGGTGATTGACGAAATGGATAAGCAGGACCTGTTCACCTTTGTCATGCCGAGACACGAGCAAGGTGCGACCTTCATGGCTCAAGGGCTGTCGCGTGCATCACTTTCGACAGATAACCCACAGATCGGTGTTTGTCTGTCGACTTCAGGTCCGGGTGCTATGAACCTGGTGACCGGAGTTGCTGATGCACACATGGACTCGGTGCCCATCGTGGCGATTACCGGGCAAGTCGCTACGGGAGTGATTGCCACTGACGCTTTCCAGGAAAGTGATGTGGTTGGCGTTATGATGCCGATCTGCAAACAGACTTATATGCCGCTTGCTGTGGATGAAATCGAAAAGACCATCCACGAAGGCTTCTACGTAGCGACAACCGGGCGTTTCGGGCCTGTGGTAATCGACATTCCCAAAGATATTCAGTTGCAGGAAACGGGAAAGAAATACAGCTTTGACCCGAAAAAGTTCCGTCCGAAACTTCCCGGCTTCTATTACCACCCCTCTCCGGAACGCGAAGTCCTGCACCAGGCCATTGAGCTGATAAATCGCAGTGAACGGCCGGTTATGTTCTGTGGCCATGGCGTGATTTCCAGTAATGCCGGGGCACAGCTGCAAGAATTCGCCGAGAAAACCAATATCCCGGTGGCCTTCACTATGCACGGATTGTCTGCGATGCCGGCTGATCATCCCTTAAGCTTGGGCATGATGGGTATGCATGGCACGGTCGAAGCAAATCGGGCCGTAATGAATGCCGATCTGATCATTAGCTTCGGTATGCGTTTTGATGATCGGGTGACCGGTAAATTGAGTGAGTACGCTAAAAATGCCGATGTGATCCATGTGGAAATAGATCCATCGGAACTGGATAAGAATGTCGCGACCTCGGTTGCCATTAACGCCGATGTTTCGCGAACCTTGCATGTCATGTTGCATGATCCAGAGCTGACCAGTAAGCCAAGAAAGCGTTGGCTGAAAGAAATTGCCGAGAATCGAAAAATCACTTTGGTTGAAGCTGAAAAAGAGCTCTCTGTTGGCGTCGGTGACGATGGCAAACTGCTGATGAAGTCGATTGTCAACCGCCTGTCGAAGATTACCGAAGGTAAAGATATTATCGTTCCTGATGTCGGACAGCATCAGATGATGGCTGCCCGTTTCTATAATTTCCAGACCAACAACAGCTGGTTCTCTTCTGGTGGAGCTGGCACCATGGGCTGCTCCTTGCCGATGGCAATTGGAGCGAAACTGGCCCGTCCCGATGAAAGGGTCTGGTCGATCAGCGGCGATGGTGGCTTTCAGATGAACATCCAGGAACTCGGCACAATTATGGAGCAGGGTACGGATGTCAAAATTATGATTTTAAACAACGGTTATCTGGGCATGGTCCGTCAATGGCAGACGCTCTTTTTTGATGGTCGTTATGCTGGGACGCCGATGCAAAGCCCGAATTTTGAACTGATTGCCAAGGCCTATAATATCCCGTATCAGAAAGTCACCGAACTGGATCAGGTCGATGCGGCCATTCGTACTGCTGCTGAGCATGAGGGCGCTTACCTGCTAGAATTTATCTGTGACCCCTCTGAGGTTATCTTGCCGATGATACCGGCTGGTGGTGGCTTTGCAGATATGATC
>DAOWJU010000320.1 GCA_030640215.1 Desulfuromonadales bacterium | reverse complement strand
TTAAGGCTTGTCTCTTCCTCGGTTCAGGTTCAGTTATTCACGCTATGCACCATGCTCTACATAAAGCTCATCTCGATGATGACGCGCAGGACATGCGTAACATGGGCGGGCTACGCAAAAAAATGCCGATTACCTGGGCGACATTCGGTATCTCCTGCCTGGCTATTTCAGGTCTACCATTCTTCTCCGGTTTCTTCTCCAAAGACGAGATCCTCTGGTGGGCTTTTGCCTCAACTCGAGGCAACCTGGTGATCTGGGTAATAGTAGTCATTGCCGCTTTTATGACTGCCTTTTACATGTTCCGCTGCCTCATAATGACTTTTCACGGTGAGCAGAAGACCAACCCTAAAGCTAAAGATCATGTCCATGAGTCTCCTTGGACGATCACTCTGCCGCTGGTTGTTTTGGCTGGTTTGGCCACCGTTGGCGGCTTAATCGGTATTCCACATGCAATCGATATTGCCCATGTAGGCAATAAGCTGGAAGCGTTTCTGGCACCGGTTTTCCATCACAGTCAGCAGTTGTACAAGATCGAAGCACATGGCACAGCCAGCACCGAGATTATGCTCATGGTCTTCTCCGTTATTGTTGCGCTCGCTGGTATCTCCCTCGCCTATGTGATGTACCGGAAGAATCCAGAGCTGCCCGGCAAATTTACAGCTAAATTTCCCACATTGCATCGCACTGTGTTTAACAAGTGGTATGTCGATGAAATTTACGACGCACTCTTTGTTAACCCCACCAAGAAGCTTGGCCTCTTCTGTTGGAAAGGGTTTGATGTCAAGGTTGTCGATGGCGTTGTGAATGGTGTCGCCAAGCTGGTTGGAGTCATTGCCACGACATTGCGTCATACGCAAACCGGTTTCTTCCAAAACTATGCCTTGACTATGGTTCTCGGCACGGTGGTCATGATGGCCATTTTTATCCTCAACTAAGGGTAGAACGTTCAAGCGTTGATATAAGGAGCAAGCACCCATGACTGACCATCTTCTTAGCCTAATGACCTTTTTCCCGCTGGTGGGGATGTTGATTATCCTCTTCCTGCCTCGGGAAGCCGACCGCCTGATCAAGACGGTGACACTGATCATCACGATCATTGTCTTCTTCATCAGTTTGCCGTTGGCCTTCGACGATGTCTTTGTCAACTCGTCGGCGATGCACTATACCGAGTTTGCCAATTGGATCAGCGTCGGTCAGTACTTTCAGATGAACTACAATGTTGGTATTGACGGCATCAGCCTCTGGTTGGTTATGTTGACTACTTTCATTATGCCGATTGCAATTCTCTCGACTTGGCATGCTATTGATAAAAACACCAAGGGCTTTATGGCTCTGGCATTGCTCCTGGAAACAGGCATGCTCGGTGCCTTTATCTCCCTTGATCTCTTCCTCTTCTATATCTTCTGGGAATTGATGCTGGTGCCAATGTATTTCATGATTGGTATCTGGGGTGGCAAAAACCGTATTTATGCTGCGGTTAAATTCTTCATCTTCACAGCGGTTGGTTCTCTCTTGATGCTGGTCGCTATCATTTATGTTTACTACTTCTCGGTCAAAGCCGGTGTTCCTTTCGAAAATGGTTTCAGTGTCGCGCACTTTGCTCAACTCGATATTCCGGCACATCTGCAGACTTGGCTCTTTGCCGCCTTCGCCTTCAGCTTTGCCATCAAGGTGCCAATGTTCCCGGTTCATACCTGGCTGCCTGATGCCCATACTGAAGCACCGACAGCTGGCTCAGTTATACTTGCCGCTATCCTGCTGAAAATGGGTACCTACGGTTACATACGATTTGCCATTCCGCTCTTCCCGGTGGCGACCATGCAATTCACACCGTTTCTGGCATTTTTGGCCGTCGTCGGTATTATCTACGGTGCTCTGGTTGCCATGATGCAGGATGATGTTAAGAAACTGGTCGCCTATTCTTCCGTCTCTCACCTCGGTTTTGTTATGCTGGGTGTTTTCGCCATGAACCTGCAAGGGCTCTCTGGCGGCCTGTTGCAGATGATCAGTCATGGTATCACAACCGGTGCACTCTTCCTTATCGTCGGTTTTCTCTATGAACGTCGCCATACGCGTCTGATTGTCGAGTTCGGTGGTCTGTCGAAAGTCATGCCGGTATTTGCTGTGATCTTCATGATTGTGACCTTTTCCTCGATTGGTTTGCCGGGTACCAATGGTTTTGTTGGCGAGTTTCTGATTCTGGTTGGCGCCTTCGAAAGTGAACTGCGTGTCTTTGCAGTCTTTGCCACGACTGGAGTTGTTCTGGCGGCTGTCTACATGTTGTGGATGTTCCAACGGGTCATGATGGGTAAGGTGACGAATCCTAAAAATGAGAACTTGAAAGATTTGTCAGCTCGTGAGCTTGCTATCATGATGCCTCTGCTGATCTTCATCTTCTGGATTGGTATCTACCCGAACACCTTCCTGGATAAGATGAACCCTGCTCTTGAAAATATGATTCAGCAGGTTAAGGGCAAGCAACAAATTGCCCTGATGGTCGAGGATATGGACCAAACCGTTACGCAAATTACGGTTAACGATTAAATAGATTTCTATAGCTTCTGAGGAGCCATTCAATGGAAAACCTGGTGCAAATAGCCATACAGAACGTCAATATGGCGGCCATTTTACCGTCAGTGATACTGACTTGCTTCGCCATGGGACTGCTGCTGATCAACGTATTCTTGCCTCGTGGCACCACGCGGCATGCCGTCTGGATCAGCCTGATCGGCCTTCTGGTGACAGGATTCTTTGTCTATACCGGTTGGGGTGATCCTCAATACGGTTTCAATGATGCTGTCGCGTTAGATAATTATGCCGCGTTTTTCAGTATGATCTGTCTGATTGCCGCTGGACTGACAATCCTGATGTCGGATGATTATCTGCACCGAGAAGGTTACCCGATCAGTGAATATTACCCGCTGATTATGTTCACCACTGCCTGTGCTATGTTGATGGCCTCAGGTACTGAAATGATGACTATCTTCCTTGGCTTAGAGGGGATGTCGATCGGTCTCTACGTTCTCGCTGGATTTATGCGTAATGACATACGTTCCAATGAGGCTGGCCTCAAGTACTTTTTGCTTGGTTCTTTCTCCTCTGGATTTATGCTCTATGGAATGGCTCTGATTTACGGTGTCACTGGCTCAACCAAGTTGACTGAGATTGGTGTTCATTTGAGCACCCACGGTTCTTTGCTGGACAATCCGATGACCCTTGCAGGCCTGGTTTTGCTGGCAACCGGTTTCCTGTTCAAAATTGCCGCCGCGCCTTTCCACATGTGGACACCTGATGTTTATGAAGGAGCACCGACCCCGATTGCTGCTTTCATGAGTGCTGGTCCGAAGGCAGCAGCTTTCGCAGCGTTCCTGCGGATTATGGAGTACTGCTTCTTTAGTCTGAAGCCTGAATGGACCGCCATGCTGTGGGTCTTGGCAGTTTTGACTATGGTGATTGGCAATGTGATTGCCATCAGCCAGACCAATATTAAACGTATGCTGGCCTATTCTTCGATTGCGCATGCCGGTTACGCAATGGTTGGCATGGTCGCTGCGAATGAGATTGGTTACTCCGGTATTCTCTTCTACATGTTGGCGTACACTTTCATGAATATCGGTGCCTTTGCGGTATTGACCCTGGCTGGCAAAAAAGGCGAAGAGAACCTGACTCTGGAAGGTTTCTCAGGGTTCGGTCTCAAACGCCCATATTTGGGTGTGGCCATGACCATTTTCCTCTTTTCGCTGATGGGTCTGCCACCATCGGCCGGTTTCTCCGGCAAATTCTTCATCTTTGCCGGTGCTATTGATGCCGGTTACATCTGGCTGGCAATCATTGGCGTGCTCAACTCGGCAGTCTCTCTCTACTACTATCTGCGCGTAATGGTCTATATGTACTTCCGTGATCCTACTGAAGATTATGCCTGGGTGTCTCTGCCTGCTGCAGCTGTGATCTCTATCGTGATCTCGCTTCTCGGTGTTCTCTATCTGGGAATCATTCCGGGCGATGTTATGGAACTGGCTAAGCTGGCAGTCTTCTAGAGTAGGCCACGTTAGTTACTAAACTTAAAAAACCCTGTCCTGTTGGTCAGGGTTTTTTTGTGCCCAGTTAGCTCAATAGACGACTTGAT
>DAOWJU010000302.1 GCA_030640215.1 Desulfuromonadales bacterium | reverse complement strand
GTAACGGCGCACCTCACTATTCTCGTCAGAGAGAGCGCCAAGCAAAGCTGGTATGACTGTGGGACCACCAATCTCTCCGAGTGCCCAGGCAGCGACGTAGCGCCTTTGCAGGGCATGCCGAGTGAGAATATCACTGATAGCAGGAACGGCTTCAACAACCTTGAGCGTTCCCAGTGCAGCAATCACGAATTCGCGTTTCTGTTTATCATCTGATTTGACCTGTTTCAGCAAAGCCGGAGCAGTTCGCTCACCAATCTCGACAATAATGGCGTAAATACGATCCGAGACACCAGGCTCCTGGGAAGACAACAAATCGACAAGCTGCACAATGGCCTGCGGATCGCCACCACGGGCATTGGCTTCAAGTTGATCCAGATCAATCACTGGGTCGGCCGTGCAGGCGAACAGCATAAGAGCACAAAGGATTGTCAGAAAACAACGCAACATCTTTACCAGACCTTGGTTACGGTTATATCAATCGGTTTCAGCAGCTGCCCTTCCTTAACCACCACGGCAGAAGGCTCGATGGTGCCTTTATCATAGCGCCCGTAGAGATCACCAAGTTTAGGAGGACCACCGAATTTATCACGGGCAGCCAGGTAGTAGGTGCCGCCAGCAGGCAGGTAGATCAGGTAACGCCCGTCCGGACCGGTTTTCTCAGAAACAAACTTCGGCCGTTCCGACATCTGTACATGATCATAGACGTGCACCCTGGCAGCGGCCACAGGCTGACCGTCGCTATCAAGAATCTGGCCGGCAAGACCAGTGGTTGATTCCTCGATATCACCGGTAAAGTTGCGTTGGTCACCAATCTTCACCGGTGCTGAAATCTGCATATCAACGACACTACCCAGCACACTGACCTTTATAAACTCACTGCGGTTGTCACCAGCCACGACCGGGCCGGTCTCCTCACCTTTAGCGCGTTTTCTGGCCACTACCACATAATCACCATCAGGAAGTTCAATGTCGAACTTGCCATCGTTACCCGTCGCGGTAGAAATTGCATAAGCAGGGCCGTAAAGGTCCATGCCGGGCTTATAGACATAAAGGCGGACATCTTCCAGAGGCATAGTGACCTGCCCTAGCAGATGACCCTTCCCGGACGACGTCTTCGCTGATGTGGTCTCATCGCTGCCGCACCCGGCAAGCAAGGACATCACAACAAACAACAAGCCTATCAGTTTCAGTTTCTTCAAAGAGATTCTCCTTTTACCTTTAACTTTTGAGCCTCTTGCAAAAGTCTTTAAAGCCCAGTAGCCGTCATTCCCGCGAAGGCGGGAATCCAGAGGTTCACTGGATTTGTCAAAAACCTGAATCCCCGTTTTCACGAGGATGACGACTTTTGCAAGAGCCTCTTTTAACTATTCATTTCTTCAGCAACACCAATCGTTCAACGGTGTTTGAAGCATAATGTTCAAACTGAGAATGATCCATCAACGCCATACCAAAGGCAACCCCCATCTCATCGCCAGGCACAAAGACCACATCATGGGGATCCCCGGTCTGTAAAGCACGCCGCAGGGTAACAATCCAGCGACCCTGTTCATAACGTGACACCGCAAGGACATCAGCCCGGCCGCCAACCGGCCGCTTAATCAAGTAGCCTGGAGCAATACTACCAGGTGGACGAAAACCCTCGTTTGCTGGCAATCGCTCAGCATCGTAGATCGGTGTATCACCTTCACCGAAAGGTCGAACACCATCCAGCTTGCTCAAATGGACTTTGGAATTCTTGGTAAAGAGCTCTCCCGGAATGTCGCCGTGCATACCCTCGAAATCCAGGTAGCGATCATCAGCAAAGCCAAGTTTTGCGGTACGGGCGGCTTTCCAGTTCCACAGATCCAGCCAATCATCCTTTTGTGCCATACGCATTTTGTTGTTGGCATGGAAGCTGTCTTTATTAACACCAAAGTCACTGATATGACAGGCATAAGAACAGGAAAAATTATTGAACTGCCCTTTTGCATCCCACAGCAAACCAAAGCCATCTTCCAACTGACCACTATTTTGCCACTTTTCGCCATCGTACAGCCAGTCCAGCATAGACTGATCGCGCGTTGCATCCTCCCAGCTCAAACGCATGAAGAGGTCTTTATCAGTGTAAAAAGCACGGATGTCTACAGGAACCGGTTCCGGGACGCGTGAACCATGATGGCACGAAGCTGTCGAGGTATGAACCGTGTCTTCATCGATATCGGTGAATGTGCGCAACTTATGGGGACGGCCACCGCGGACATTAACTTCACGTGGCAAAGCCCTGTCCCAATCGCTATTTGTCGGAACGTGGTCCAGCCAGAGCGCATAGGTACGATCCGTCGGGATGTCGCTACAACCGGGGAGGCTCAGAGCTATCCCGGCGAGCAAGATAGCAGCTATAAAAAACAGACGATACACAGCGTTCCTTGATGAATGATTTAAAACCAACCTATGCGTGGCATAGGGCGAGTCACTATCAAAGCAAGGAACGTACCAGACTAAATGGCTAAAAACTGTGCTATTTCAGTGGGATGACGTAAAAGAGCTGTCTCTTTAAGTGTGCTGGTGACAGGTTTCTGTCGAGGAGTTAATCAATCATACGATACTTTTCCATCTTGTAACGCAGCGTCGTCCGCTTGATCCCCAGAGTTTCGGCAGCACGGGTCTGCGAACCGTCTTCACGCTGTAATGTCTGCAGAATCAATTGTCGTTCAAGATCCTCGAGGATTTCTGTGAGGCTACCACCCTTCTCCGGAACCTGTAGACAGATCTGATCATCGCCTTGCAAGCCTTGCGGGAAATCCCTCGGCGTCAACTCGCTACCCTTGGAGAGGACAACAGCCCGCTCAATAGCATTCTGTAGCTCGCGGACATTACCGGGCCAATCGTGAGCCAGCAGACAGCTTAAAGCGCGAGGGGCCATATCGGTGATTTTCTTGCCAGTTTCAGCCGTATATTTTTCCAGGAAATGCCGCGACAGGGGCTCTATATCTTCACGCCTTGAGCGTAATGGCGGGATGTTGATATTGACAACATTCAATCGATAGTAGAGGTCTTCGCGAAACTTGCCCTCTTTCACCTGATCTTCCAGCTTCTTGTTGGTGGCAGCGACAATGCGCACGTTGACACTGATTGTTTTGTTACCGCCGACCCGTTCGAACTCATGCTCCTGAATCACACGCAGTAATTTAACTTGTGCAGCCATACTCATCTCGGCCACTTCATCAATAAAGAGCGTGCCCTGATCAGCTCTTTCAAAACGTCCCTTGCGCATGTCAAGAGCACCGGTAAAAGCACCTTTTTCATGGCCAAAAAGCTCACTCTCCAATACGCTTTCTGAGAGCGCGGAACAGTTCAATACGACGAAAGGTTTCTCCTTACGTGGCGAGCTATAATGGATTGAGCGGGCCATCAACTCCTTACCCGTTCCTGATTCACCGGTAATCAAGACATTCGCATTGCTGACCGCAACCGACGAAGCCATCTCATAGACCGCCTGCATCGCAGGCGAGCCACCGATAATCCCGGAGAAGTCGTAACGTCCCTCCAGCTCAGCGTGCAGATAACGATTCTCGGCCAGTAAACGCTCACGTTCCAGGGCCTTGGCAACGGTCAGCTTAATTTCGTCGGTTTCAAAAGGTTTGGCGATGTAATCATAAGCGCCAAAACGCAAGGCCTGCACTGCGTTCTCAATCGTTCCATAAGCAGTCATGACAATAATAGGCAAGGATGGCTCAAACTCTTTCAGCTCTTCGAGAAGCTGCAGACCATCCATCTCCGGCATCTTGATATCGGTAACAACCAGATCGAAACGCTCATTAGCAACCAATCGCAACGCTTCCGCGCCGCTGCCCACGGTAGAGGTTTCATAGCCTTCCCGAGTCAGAACACGACCCAGCAAACGGCGCATGCCATCTTCATCATCAACAATCAGAATACGTTCAGAGGCCATAATAATTATAAACCGTCAACCCAGTTTCTATAAGCCCAGCATCTATAAGCCATTATGGTACACCTTATTTTTGCCATCGCCCTTGGCCTGGTACATCAGATCATCAACCGATTTAAACAGTAGCGTGGTATCAGAGCCATCATCAGGAAGCGAAGCAACACCAACACTGACCGTGACACCATGAGTTTTGGTAATTCCGGTCAGATAACGAGGAGATTCCGTCTCGACGAAAATACGCATACGCTCCGCCACTTTGACCGCTTCCGGCAGAGCTGTTTCCGGCAGAAGAGCGACAAACTCCTCGCCACCATAGCGGTAAATGGTATCGCAATCACGCAACAATTCATGCAACATGGTCGCCATTTCCTGAAGCACGATGTCGCCATTGGGGTGACCGTAAGTATCATTGAATTTCTTAAAATCATCGACATCAAAAAGGATGATGGACAAGGTCTTGTTGTAGCGGTTGGCGCGCGCAACCTCGTCGGCAAAGTTCTTTTTGAACTGCCGATGGTTGTAAAGACCTGTCAAGCCGTCGGTACAGGCAAGCTGCGTAGTTTTTTCGTACAAGCGGGCGTGGTCGATGCTCATGGTTGCAAAGGAAGTGAGGACGGAGAGCAGCTCAAGCTTCTCCTCGAAGAACTCTCGCGGCTTGAAATCATCAAGGTAGAGCACACCGATCGTTCTCCTCTGGATTTTCAGAGGGGCCGCAATCAGGGAGCGGATACCCTCTTTGATTGCCAGTGGGTTATTGAAGAAATCGGTAGCCTCAGTGTCTTTGATAATAAAAAGTTCGCCTCGATCAAGGATTTCATGGGTAAGGCCGCCGGGGCTGACTCGCCATTGATCGAGGGCAACGAACTGCTTACTGAGGCCAGCGTGGGCACGCAACTCAAGCTGTGAGGAATTCTCATCATAAAGAGCAATGGAACCAGCAGGCATACCCATGACAGCCATAGCGCTGTGCAGAATGTTCTGCAACACCTCATCCAGATCAAGTGACGAGACCACGACCTGAGCAACGTTCAAGATGCCTTTGAGGCCATCAACTTGTTCAATCAACCTGCTATCACTTGCATTATTCATTTCATTCAAGACAACCCCCTCAGGCCTTTATCATCAAGTTCTTAGCATGTAAACTAAAACTTATAATACTCACCTAGCTAAATATAAACAAGCCCTCCTGACAACCCCAGATCCACCGGCCCTATATAAATATTGATTGCCGACATCCAGATTTTTGGTCAAAATCCTCTCGTCGATGTGTTTTGCGCCAGTTAATCGTCAAGGCTGGCGAATTTTGCTAAAAGTGGCTCCCTGTATGCCCTCCTGGTCGCATTTATGGCACAGTTACCCCTTTGTGGTCAGATTCCCCCTGTCTCTT
>DAOWJU010000344.1 GCA_030640215.1 Desulfuromonadales bacterium | reverse complement strand
TGCAAAAGTCTTTAAAAGCCCAGTAGCCGTCATTCCCGCGAAGGCGGGAATCCAGAGGTTCACAGGATTTGTCAAAAACATGGATCCCCGTATTCACGAGGATGACGACTTTTGCAAGAGCTTCATATGTGTCAATTTTTACCGACCCACCCCATTTCTAAGGGATGAGAAATTCCCACGCACAGTAATACTCTTCTGGATGCGCATCGGGAGGGCAAGCGATGCACCTAGTCTCGATGCGGGGGTCGATGGTCTTGGCAAACTCAGTGTACTCGACGATGCCGACTGATTTACATGGAAAATCCGGCAGACCTTTGCGTTTTCTCGCTGATTGCACCCGGCAATCTACCATACGAAAAACAACTCTGGTATCGGTGACTTCAACACACTCTTGCAGATTGAGGCGAGCATAGAAGCGATGGCTCAAACATTCAACCAATGCTGGAATGCCCATGCCAGGCTTCATCCCTAGTCTGGCCATGATCCTCTTAGCCTCGATCTTGGTGAAGTGGCGCCAGGCCTCACGATCGGCATCCATGGCTACATCCATGCCGTGAGTCGCCTCTATGGCTTGAAACCAGAGACCATCATGGGCGAGCCAGTTTTTGGCATCATCGATGAGAATTTCGATGAGCTGCTCTTTGCTCATATCCTGAAGAAGACGGATGCCCTCGTCATAAGGCACCTTAGTCGTTTCGGTCGTTTCACAGGCTATGTTCTGATTTGACATGTTTACACTCCCTTAATTTGATAGCGATAAAGTCGTCGTCAGGGGCTCATTATCACCCCTGTCGAGCCATCGGGCTCAACTGATCACGACACTCGAATCAAAGACGATTCATCTTTCTGGCAGCAGCCCGCAACTCTTCACGAAAGTCGGGATGAGCGATATCAATAAGGGCCTTTGCCCGCTGACTGGCACTTCTGCCCCTGAGCTTGGCAACACCAAATTCGGAAACAACAAAGTCGACCTCATTTTTGTTGGTGGTAACAATCGCTCCCGGAGCCAGGGTTGGCACAATACGTGAGAGACTGCCCCCTTTGGCGGTCGATGGCAGGGTGATGAAGCTCTGCCCACCCTTGGAACGATTAGCTCCACGAACAAAGTCCGCCTGACCACCGGTACCGCTCCAGTGCGTGAGCCCCATACTCTCCGAGGCACACTGTCCGATCAGATCGACCTCAATGGTAGCATTGATGGAGACCATCTTATCTTGCTGACCAATGATGTAGGGGTCATTGGTATAATCGACCGGGTACATTTCGATAGACGGATTGTCGTTCATAAACTCGTAGAGACGACGGGTACCGAGGGCGAAGGTGGCGATGGTCTTGTCACGATTGAGGGTCTTCTTTGAGTTGTTGACGGCACCGCTCTGGAGCAAATCAATCATACCGTCAGTGAACATCTCGGTATGGATACCCAGATCCTTCTTCTTAAGCAGCGCCTTACAAACGGCATTGGGAATACCACCGATGCCCAGTTGCAAGGTTGAACCATCCTCAATCAACTCTGAAATATAGCCACCAACCAGCTCTTCAATCTCGGTGACCGGTGGAACCGGCAGTTCAATCAGTGGATCGGTACTCTCAAGGATATAGTCAATTTCGGAGAGATGGATGTGGCAATCGCCATGGGTCCGGGGGCAGTTCTCGTTAACCTGTACTACCACCTTGTCGGCCTTCCTCAGCGCCGCCATGGTGTAGGCTACCGACAGAGAGCAGGTAAAGTAGCCGTGCTCGTCCATAGGTGAGACCATGGTGCCGACCCAGTCGACCGGCCAGCACTCAGTAATCAACTTTGGCACCTCGTGGAAGTAGTTTGGCACCCAATCGGCCCAGCCATTCTGCACCGCCTTGCGGGAGACTCCACTGGTGAACCAGGAGTTGACCTTGATATGTTTTGGCGACTCCTCGGTGAAGTAGTCGGCGCACACATGGTGCTGCTGGTTGATGGTCACCCCTTCGAGGCTCTGCTGGCGGGCGGCCAGTGCCTTGGTGAAGAGGATCGGCTCACCGGCGCAGATCGGGAAGACGAGAAACTCGCCACTCTTAACAGCAGCGGCCGCTTCGGCTGGACTGCATAGTTTCTGACTATACTCTTCGACGAAGGGTGACGACTCCAAGGGTTTTACTACTGCGTCATTCTGGTTGGACATGACTGACCTCCTACTCTTTCAAGTTTAACGTTATAATGCCTGTTTATGTTTCATTACTACCAATAGCTTGAGCGACCTTCGATCCTGATGGGCGACCAAGGGCACTGCTGATAAACTCTCCTGCTTCTATCAGGGCATCGATATCGACGCCGGTGGTGATACCGAGGCCGTTGAGCATGTACAGCAGATCCTCTGTGGCCAGATTGCCTGACGCCCCACTTGCGTAAGGACAGCCACCTAGCCCGGCCACCGAGCTATCTACTACCGAGACACCCTTTTCAACGCAGGCCATGACATTAGCCAGAGCCTGACCGTAGGTATCGTGGAAATGGATAGCCAAACGATCAACGGGCACCTGGGCTGCGACGGTATCTATCATCGCCTGAGCCCGGCCGGGGGTTCCTACACCTACGGTGTCTCCCAGAGATATTTCATAACAGCCGAGATCGAGTAGCTGCCGGGCGACCCTGGCCACCTGTTCCTGATCCACATCCCCCTCATAGGGACAACCGAGCACACAGGAGACGTAACCCCTTACCTGCATGCCCTGTTCGATTGCCTGGGTAATCAGTGGCGCAAATCGCTCCAGACTCTGGTCGATGGAGCAGTTGATATTCTTTTGTGAGAAACTCTCCGATGCCGCACCGAACACAGCGACCTCGGTAGCACCGGCGGCGGTAGCCGCTGCCAGTCCCTGCAGGTTGGGGGTGAGAACCGGATAGCTGACACCTTTGTGGCGATCGATACCCTCCATCACCTGGCGGCTATCGGCCATCTGCGGAACCCACTTGGGCGAAACAAAACTGGTCACCTCAACGGCCTTCAGGCCGGAGCGACTAAGACGATTAATCAGGTCAACCTTGACCTCGGTCGGCACAAGTTGTGGCTCATTCTGCAGGCCATCACGCGGGCCCACCTCGACAATTTTCATCTCTTTTGGCAGCCACATTTCAAACCACCTCGGCCACTTCAAAATCGATCAGCTCCGCCCCATCCTCAACCATAGCGCCAACGTCGTAGTTGAAAGCGATGACCTTGCCATCTGCTGGGGCGGTGATGGTGTGTTCCATCTTCATCGCTTCGAGAATAACCAGGGGGGTTCCCTCCTTAACGTCGCTGCCGACATCAGCCATAAATGCGATGATCATACCGGGCATAGGCGCGGTGAGACGACCGCCATTGGCCTCCTGATCCAACCTGGCATATGGATCCTGTAGTTTCAGACGGTGGCTTGTACCCTGACAGAGGATGCTCAACTCCGCCCCATTGCGTACGACCGTCGCCTTGAATCGCTTGCCATCGAGGTCGGCCATAATCTCATCATCACCACCCAGATCACCTGCCAGTTCGCCATTGACAAGCATTGCGCCCGAAGGCAGGTCGAGCAGGTACCCCTTCTGGCGATAGTGAGCAGTGACACTGATCTCCTCCTCGCCATCCTCAAAGACAAGCACCTGATGGTTGTCACAGTTAAGCCTCCAGCCACCGGTCTGATGCCATGGGGAGTGTGGGTCAAACGACGTCGCAGCTGCAACCCTGGCTTCCTCGGCACGGCGCAGCAGCACATCAAGACAGGCAAGAGCCAAGGTACGGTCACTGGCCGGTCTACTTTCCGGGAAGAGCTCCTGACGATGACGTTCGATAAATCCTGTATCGAAATTGGCGGCGGCAAAATCTGACTGGGCCGCAACAGACCCGAGGAAACCGATATTAGTGGTAACTCCGGCCACCTGATAGCTGGAGAGAGCCGTTCTCAATCGACGCAAGGCGCTGGCACGATCCTGATCCCAAACAATCAATTTTGCGATCATCGGGTCGTAGTGGATACTGACAGTGTCACCCTGACGTACGCCGGTATCTATCCGTACATGAGGTCCTTCATCCGGGGTAGAGAGGTGTGTCAGCATGCCGGTCGATGGCAGAAAATCACGATCTGCATCCTCGGCATATATCCGCACCTCGATGGCATGACCACTGATATAGAGTTCCTGTTGGGTGGCTGGCAGTTTTTCTCCAGCTGCAACCCGCAGTTGCCACTCAACCAGATCCTGGCCGGTGATCATCTCGGTGACCGGATGTTCAACCTGTAGCCTGGTATTCATCTCCATAAAGTAGAATGACCCGTCCTCGTCGAGTAAAAATTCAACCGTACCCGCACCAACGTAACCTATAGCCTGGGCGGCAGCGATAGCGGCGGAACCCATCTTCTCACGCAACTCCGGCGTCATGCCCGGTGCCGGTGCCTCCTCGACGACCTTCTGGTGGCGGCGCTGAATGGAACAGTCGCGCTCAAAGAGATGTACATAAGCGCCCTGACTGTCTGCAAAAACCTGAATCTCGACATGCCGCGGTTTGGTCAGGTAACGCTCAAGCAGCACCCGGTCATCACCAAAAGAGCTCTTACCCTCACGACATGCTCCTGCCAGGGCGGGAATGAACTCATCTGAATTCTCTACCACCCGCATACCCTTGCCACCGCCACCGGCGGTAGCCTTGATCAAGAGCGGGTAACCGATGGCGTCTGCCTGCTTATGAAGAAAGGCAGGCTCCTGCTCATCGCCATGATAGCCGGGGACCAATGGTACAGCGGCTTTTTCCATTATCCGCTTGGCGGCGCTCTTGTTGCCCATGGCTTCGATTGCTGCCACCGGCGGCCCGATGAAACTGATGCCAGCCTCCATACAGCTGGCGGCGAAACCGGCATTCTCCGACAGGAAACCATAACCGGGGTGTACCGCCTGAGCGCCGGACTCTTTGGCAACCGTTAACAACCGTTCCGGTATAAGGTAACTCTCGTCAGCCGGAGACGGACCGATATGATAGGCTTCATCGGCCATATCGACGTGACGGGACGAGGCGTCTGCATCGGAATAAACAACCACCGTTTGGATACCAAGACTGCGGGCACTCTTTATGATACGGCATGCAATTTCGCCGCGGTTGGCTATGAGGATCTTGTCGAACATATAAATTATCCTTTCACCCAATTGGGTTGACGTTTTTCAAAAAATGCGGCGAGTCCATCCCGACCTTCGGCTGAAGCCCTGGTATCGGCAATACGCTCGGCCGTGTCCAGAATCATCGCCTCATCTACAGAACCACGAGCGACGACAGCCACCAACTTCTTGGCTGCAGCCATGGCAGCCGGACTATTCTTAAGCAGCAGAGCACAATACTCGTCAGCCCGTGCCTTAAGTGCATCCGGCTCAACAACCTCGTGCACCAAGTTGAGTCGCTGGCCCTCTTGTGCACCAAAACGCTCGGCACTGAGAAAATACCGCCTGGCATTTCTGGCCCCGATGGCGGAGACCACATATGGGGAGATCACCGCCGGAATCAGACCGAGCTTGACCTCGGAGAGACAGAAGCTGGCTTTGTCGCTGGCTATAACCATGTCACAGCAGGCGACTAGTCCGACGCCGCCACCGTAGGCAGCACCCTGTACCAAGGCGACGGTCGGCTTGGAAAATCGATCAAGTCTCTTCATAAGCTCTGCAAGCTGCAGCGCGTCATTGAGGTTCTCTGCTCGCGAGTACTCCGCCATCCGCTTCATCCAGCCAAGGTCTGCTCCGGCTGAGAAACTCTTGCCGCAGGCGGCAAGAATCAGCAGCCTGACCCGTCGATCACTTTCCAGCCGTTTTAACTCGGAGATCATCAGCGCAATCAGGCTATCGTCAAAGGCGTTGTGGACCTCAGGGCGATTCATAGTCAGAGTCGCTACGCCCGAGTCGTCAATATTGGTTAACAGATAGTTGTTCATGACATCACATCCTGAAGACGCCGAATTTAGTCGGCTCGGTTGGAGCGTTGAGAGCAGCGGAGAGACTCAATCCGAGCACCATCCTGCTATCAGCTGGGTTAACAATCCCATCGTCCCAGAGACGGGCGCTGGCGTAGTAAGGGTGCCCCTGGTGTTCGTACTGCTCACGGATCGGAGACTTGAACGACTCCTCTTCATCCGCACTCCACTCGTCACCTCTGGACTCCATGCCGTCCCGCTTGACCGTAGCCAGGACACTTGCCGCCTGTTCACCACCCATTACCGAGATACGCGCACTGGGCCACATATAGAGGAAATTTGGGCTGTAGGCGCGGCCACACATGCCATAGTTGCCAGCACCGAAACTACCTCCAATTAGCAGGGTCAACTTGGGCACCTTGGCGCAGGCGACTGCGTTAACCATCTTGGCACCATCCTTGGCGATGCCACCCGACTCATACTTGCTGCCAACCATAAATCCGGTGACATTTTGTAAAAAGATCAGCGGGATTCCGCGCTGGCTGCAGAGTTCGATGAAGTGAGCCCCCTTAAGAGCCGACTCGGAAAAGAGGATGCCGTTGTTGGCGACAATGCCAACCGGATAACCATAAAGATGGGCAAAACCACAGATCAGGGTTTCGCCGTAGAATTTCTTGAACTCGTCGAATTCACTACCATCGACGATGCGAGCAATAACCTCACGTACATCAAAGGGTTTACGGTTATCCTGAGGGATGAGTCCAGCCAGCTCTGCCGAGTCGTAGAGCGGCTCTTTCGATGGGCGCATGGCCAATTCGGGCCGCTTGACAGTGTTCAGTCCGC
>DAOWJU010000130.1 GCA_030640215.1 Desulfuromonadales bacterium | reverse complement strand
GACCCACGGCTTAGAAGGCCGTTGCTCTGTCCAGCTGAGCTACTGGCGCTTAAAAATGGTCGGGGAGACAGGATTCGAACCTGCGACATCCAGTTCCCAAAACTGGCGCGCTACCAGGCTGCGCCACTCCCCGAAGTGGGATTTTCTAGCATGCAGAAATCAATAATGCAAGGTTAAACTTGCACTTTGATTATTATTACTCACAGGAAAAGAGATTTCAACAAACCTGATCAGGCTTTCAGTCATCCTCAAGATGGAAGCGAATCGGGATGCGAACCTGGCTTAACACTGGCAATCCGGCACGTTTAGCCGGGGTGAATTGCCAACGCCGCACCGTCCGGCTGGCTGTTCGATCCAGCATCCGGTAGCCGCAAGATTGTTCAACCCGGAGATCGTCGACCAAGCCGTCCGCAGAAACATCAACCAGCAACCAGACCACTCCCTCCCAATGTTTCTGTCTGGCCAGGAAGGGGTACTCCGGTAATGGATTACTTCGATAGCTGGGGATTGCCTGAGTCAACTCTTGAGATGAAGTAGTCGTGGCAGTGAGCAAACTCTCTTCAATCCTTTGTATCGCCACTGATGATAATTTATTTGCCGCGGCAACAACTGGCGAATCGGTTGCGACTGAATCGACAACCGGCTGGCTGATCTCCGGCATTTCGGACGCTCCATCAATCACAACATCTTGCGGTTGCATGCAGACCATCTCAGCCGAGGCGACCGCCGTATTTGGTTCAGACTCTGCTCGATCGACTCTTTCTACACTTGGAGTTTTCTTCGCTGCCTTCTTGGGTGTTACCACTTTAGAGGCAGACGCGGCCGGTTGAGGAGTGGCAAAAGGTTGTTGGGCTTCTACTGAGCGTGGCGTCTTGTTTGAGGAAACAGGAACTGGCTCAGACTGGGAGACTTTGCTCAATTCAGGCGAAGCAACCACAGTAGCAGGAAGCAAAGCAACCATAACCGGAGCATTGACCAGTCGAGACTCGACGGGAGTTGCCATCCAGTCATAAAAGACCAAGCCACCGTGCAAACCGGTTGAAAGGAGCAGGCAAAGAGAGAGCCTGACAAAGTATGAAAAATTGCTAAACATCATGCTCAAGCACCAATGGGTTCAAACACATAATCTAGAAGGATAAAAGCCTGGTGGGATCAAAGTCACCCCACAAACATATCAAAGACTTTTTTTAGGTTGACATCATTTTGTAATTATTTCAAGAATGCTGCGTTATTTTTCTTGTTTATCAATAACTTACAATTTGCGTAAGGAATCCCATGTCTCACAAATTCGCCACAATGCTGGTTACTATCTTACTGTTAATACTAGCCTCTTTTACATTAGCACCTGCCGCCAGCACGGCGGGAGAGACGGAAGTTGAACAGAGTAGCACGCCCGCTGTTGCCGTAGAGAGCGCCGATGAGATCCCGACCCTGGGGCAGGTGACCGTGACTGGGCAGGCTGAAAACAGCCTCTCCGGCACATCGGAACTTGCTGGCGAGACCCTTCATCAACTCCCCAGGAAGAACAGCAGTCTCACAGAGACCATCACCATCTTGCCCAGAGTGCAGATCGGCGAAGAGCAGCGCACCTCTGAGAATGCTGGCGAGATCCTGCCTCCGCGGATTTCTATCTCCGGTGGTCGTGCTTATGAAAACAACTATTCTGTCGATGGTGTCGGCCTGAACAGTCTTATTGACCCTTTGGCAGACAACCAGAATGCGATTGATCAAGTACCGGGACACCCGCAAAGAGCCTTTATCCACCAGGATCTGATCGAGAGTGTCACCGTCTACGACAGCAACATCCCGGCCAGATATGGACGGTTTGTCGGCGGCGTAGTCGACGCCAGAACACGCATGCCAGCGGACCAACTCGGTGGCAACATCAGCCTGCGAACCACCCGGGACGCCTGGACAAAATTCCAGGTCGACTATGATGATCGGGACGATTTTGACCATTCCAACAGCTTTAACCAGCAGCCACGTTTCAAAAAATATGACGGCGGCATAGAGCTCAATGTCCCGATCAACGATCAAATCGGTTTGCTCGGCTCATATAAAAGGATTCAGTCAGATATGGAACTATTCCATTTTGGCGACTGGAAAGAGCAGGACAAAACTCTGGAGACGTTTTTCTTAAAGGGTGTCTGGGCCCCACCCACGCCCTACACTCTGGAGTTGACAGCCTCATACACCCCATCGGAAGAAGACTTCTTTATTACAGACACCAAAGACAGCAACTTCACCATAGATCGTAGCGGCTACACCATCAACGGGATTTTTCGTGGAGACGTTAAGGTTGGAAGCTATGAACTGACGGCTGCCTACCTCGAGAATGAAAATAGCCGTGATGCCCCTGCCGACTTTTATGCCTGGCGCAACACGCCATCAAAAAACTGGGGAGAAGCGATCGACATAAGCCGCAGCCGTGAAGGTGGTTTCGGCGACATTGAGAATACCGAAGAAAGCTTCCAGCTTCGGGCCGACCTCATAGCGAATGCCTTTGCGACTGGCCGCCTGTCACATATCATTAACTTCGGCGCTGAATACACATGGGACCAGGCCGAATATGACCGCAAAGACACTTCTTCTGTCCATAATTCATCCACACTAAATGCTGATGTCGTTTGTGCTCCAGGCGATCCTGCCTGCGTAACCGGAGAACAGTACTTCGACAAAAGAAATGTATACCTGGCCCAGAATCAGGATGCAGATATCAATTATTTCGCAACCTACCTGGATGATCTGATCACAATTGGGCCTGTAGAGCTGCGCCCTGGAGTTCGAGTTTCCCATGACGACTTCATGGACAACACCAATATCGCACAGAGATTAGCTGGCAGCTGGGACATCCTGCAGAATGGCCAGACCTTACTCATCGGCGGCTACAACAGGTATTATGGCGAATCACTGCTCACCTACAAACTGCGCGAAGCAATTGTTCCCTACGTCAAAGAAAAACGCTCACTGGATTCGGATACCAATCAATTGTCGCCTTGGGAATTTAGCAGTATTTCTTCAGCGACCCTCGACAAATATTCAGATCTGGACACCCCATACTCCGATGAATGGACGATTGGCGTTGTGCAACAGCTACTGGGGGGGACCTTGGAGCTCAACTACCTCGAGCGCAACAACGAGGACCAGTTCGCCAAAGAGAAAACAACCGAAGAGATCGGCGGCGAAGACACCAATTTCTACGTTTTGAACAACAATGGTTCAAGTGAATATGAAAGTGTCAAGATTGCCTGGGAAAGACAATGGGCAAAACATTACCTGAGCATCAACTACACTCATAGTGATCAGGACTCGAGTAATGAATCTTATGATGATACTTTTGATGAAGAGGATGTAGAGGAAAAGATCTGGTATGAAGGCAAGCTCATCGACAGCGATGATATGCCCCGCCTCGATTACAACCGTGAGCATATGCTCAACGTCATCTACACCGCCAGACTACCCTGGAATTTCACCTTCACCAATGTCACACAATATCTGGGCGAATACGATGCCAGAGACAAGATAACCAGCAAGACAGAGAAAGAAGCACTGGGCATTCCAAGCGATGTAACCGCATATGAGAGAACGACCCGCCCGGATTACTGGATATTCGACTGGCGCCTCGATTGGGAGCAGAGAGTCTATCGGGAGCAGGCAATGGTCCTTTCCCTGGAAGTCAACAACGTCTTTGATCGCACGCCAGAGATCGGCAATTACGCCGGCAACTACGAACTTGGCCGCCAGTTCTGGCTCGGCATGACCTACATTTTCTCAGTAGTGTCCGGTTAAGAAGTTGCATAGGCACCGAAGTCTAGATCAATGATGTCTGGCGGCCCCGAACCCTTGGCTGCTGCGTCTTCGGCGGACTCGTTGCGAATATTATTGCGTAACTCGCGTACCCTTTTGATACTGACCCTTTCGCCATGCTTTTCGTGGCAGTAGATGGCCAGGAGCAGATAAGTGATCAGACCAGCAAGGATCTGCATCATCAAGCCATAGGGGCTACGTGCAATCAGATGATAAACCTTAAGGTGACGTTTCCACCAGGCAAAGAAAGACTCAATAGTCCAGCGTAATTTGTAGATAAAAGCGATTTGTTCGGCTGTTAAATCGAACCGGTCGGTAGCAACCCAGTAGGATGTATTGTCGACCTTGTAACCAACCACACGGACTTCTCTTTCAGTTTGGTTAGCATCCTTAGTGCCGAGGAAAACGACGGCGTCATAAAAAACGTGACTGTCAGGATCGACAACGTTGGTTCGCAATACAGTCTTGCGGGAAATGGCCTTAATGCGACAAACAAAATGGCGCTCTTGAGCCTGCCATTCGTCAAAGTTTTTGTAACACTGATAGTAGCGGTCGTAAACTCCGGTCTGGCCAGGCGCAACAAGACGCTCTGCCTGAGGACGTTCGTCACCCTTGCCATCGGTTAGAGTGATTTTCTGTGGAATACCGCGACCGATATCGAAGCCGAGATGGACTTTGGCCTTTTTGGCCCCCTCGCGGTAATCGGCCCAGGTCATGGACATTGTGGCGTCAATCAGTGAACCATCGACCGCCACCAAGTCACCCAAACCAGAGATATCCTTGGCAATGGGAAGTTTCGCGGTGGCCTGTTTCTGGATATCTTCGTAGACATGAACCATCTGATCCAGGCCACGAGAATTGAGCGCTTCAAAAAAAGCACTCTTTTTAATTCCGTCGGGTGGTGCAATATGAGTTGCGGCGAAATCTTCCTGATCTAAGACCTGAAGCAGGTGACGCCCCGAAGAATGCTCTTCGAGGTGGTAATAGGTCAGGATCTTTAACTGATCCTCAAAAGTCATCTGCAAGGGCCTGTTTCCTTTGGCCTCAAGTGCTGGAGCATGAGCAAGCGGGGCCTTAAACGGTGCAAACAATTGAGCAATGGAATATGTATCAAGTCGAGTGTGGTGGAGACGGGCTAATAATGGCATTTTCGTAAATCCTTTTAAAATAAGGCAGTTACGAAAACGCGCTGGCACCTCCTCACGAATTGTCAAGCTAAAAATGATGTAAGTTGCTGTTTTTTATGGGTATTGACCTCGCTATGTTGATGCAAAAACCTAACCGGACACTACTGATTATTTCCAAGAGTATGGGGCTTTATTGATCTGCTGACTGCCCTGCAGGCACTGGCTGCCGGGCAATTGCCGTTAATTAAGGAGATTGAAATG
>DAOWJU010000041.1 GCA_030640215.1 Desulfuromonadales bacterium | reverse complement strand
TCAACCCAACCGGCCATCTTTTGATGGTCCAGGCTGCCAATTCTGACGTATTAGAGCCGCGCTTCCCCCTGATCACCAAGGCCTTTGCTGATTGCTCAGCCGCTGGCATCATCGCCCTGGCGGGTGGCAAAGCCTCAGCAGACTGGCCCCTCCCCTGGAGCTACTGGCGCGATTTCGGAACCCGTTATCTGCTGCAACTCTGTCAAACTCAAGTAAACTCCGAACAGCGTGATCCGATACCGCCACTTGATTCCGCAACCCTCGCCACACTTCACCTGAGCATCCCACCGATGCCGGGCGCAGAATACTGTTGCCCTGAAGTGCTGGCTGAGATCTGGAGTAACCTTGATGCCTGGGTCCTGGCTGAGATTACCCGGAACGCAGAAGGACTGGCTGGTTTTCTGCACCAACATGCACCGCTCTGGCGGCAGGTAGGCCGAGTCTGTTTTCATCTGGCCGAGAATCGTCAAGATCCCGACTTTCCGTTTGCCTTTATGGCGACCTATATTCCCCGTCTGGGTCGGAACGCACGCGCCCAGCATCTGCCTTTGAGCCAGGCACTACGTGAGTATGCCGGGGCTAACAACCGGCAGGCCCTGTTGCGGTTGTTGGAGCCGGTCAACGCGGCAAGCAACCGTTGTCCCTGGGTACAGGAGCTGTTGGAGAGCAGTGATCTCTATCATCCGCTGGCGTGGAGCCCGGAAGAGGCTTACCCGTTCCTTAAAGATGTCCCCCTGCTTGAAGAGAGCGGACTGCTTGTCCGTCTGCCCGATTGGTGGAAGAAACGCCCACGTCCCAAGGTGCAGATTGCTATCGGCTCTATGCTCGACAACAGTCTTTCAGCAAAAACGCTGCTCGACTTTCAGGTGCAACTGTCTCTGGATGGCGAGCCACTGACAGAGGATGAAATTGCGACCCTGACCGCTGCTGGTGAAGGTCTGTCCATGATTCGCGGCCAATGGGTCGAAGTCAACCCGGAAAAGCTGCAACAAGCTCTTGACCAGTGGCAAGCACTGCAAGCAGAGGCCGGGGAAGATGGCCTTTCCTTCATCGAAGGGATGCGTCTGTTGGCAGGAGCGCAACAGGATCTTTCAGGTCAAGATCCCTTACTGGAGGAGACTGGTTGGGCCTACGTGGAAGCTGGCGACCAACTGCATGAAATGCTGGCAGGTTTGCGTGATCCGCTCCGCTTGCAGGAAGTTCAGAATCTAGCTGGCCTGCGGGCCGAACTGCGACCCTATCAGCAGACCGGTCTTAATTGGCTCTGGTTCCTCTCGGAGCTTGGGCTTGGAGCCTGCCTGGCCGACGACATGGGGCTGGGTAAGACTATTCAGGTAATCGCCCTGTTGCTGGCCCAGCAGCAGCGTGGACAAAAGCAGCCCCCCAGCCTGCTGGTACTGCCAGCCTCACTCCTGGCTAACTGGAAAAGTGAGCTGCAACGTTTTGCTCCTGACCTTAAGAGCATCTGTCTGCATCCATCGGAAATTGAGCGAAGCAAACTGGAGCGGATTGCCAGCGATCCTGAAAAAGAGTTAGCTGGCATCGATGCGGTGTTGACGACCTATGGCATGCTGCAGCGTCAGAGTTGGCTCAGAGAGCCGACCTGGAACCTGATCGTGCTGGATGAGGCGCAGGCGATTAAAAATCCCGGCACGCAACAAACCAAAGCGGTGAAAACTCTCAACGGTCGCGCAAGGATCGCCCTGACCGGCACCCCGGTGGAGAACCGGCTCGCGGATCTCTGGTCTTTGTTCGATTTTATCAGTCCCGGCCTGCTCGGCTCAGCCAACCGTTTTAAACAGTTTGTCAATTCGCTGGAAAAGAGTGAACCGCCCTCCTATGCACCTTTGCGCAGCCTGGTCCAACCTTATATCCTGCGGCGACTGAAGACAGATCGGAACGTAATCAGCGATCTGCCCGACAAGATTGAACTGGTGGCCTGGTGCGGGCTCAGTCAATATCAGGCACAGCTTTATGCTCAGGCGGTCAAGGCTCTGAGTGTCGCACTTAAAGAGCAGCGGGAAGGGATCAAGCGGCGTGGTTTGATCCTTTCATCATTGATGCGTTTCAAGCAGATCTGCAATCACCCGGATCAGGCCCTGGGCGATGGCGATTTCAAAGCCGGGCAAAGCGGAAAATTCGGCCGTTTACGCGAACTGGCCGAAGAGATTGCGGCGCGTCAGGAGAAACTGCTGGTCTTTACACAATTCAGGGCGATGACTGAACCGCTGGCAGCCTTTCTGGGCCAGATATTTGGTCGCCCGGGATTGGTCCTGCATGGTGGAACCCCGGTGAAAGAGCGGAAAAAACTGGTCGATCGTTTCCAACACGAAGATGGCCCGCCCTTTTTTGTTCTCTCCCTCAAGGCCGGCGGCACCGGGCTTAATCTGACCGCTGCCAGCCATGTTATCCATTTTGATCGTTGGTGGAATCCGGCGGTGGAGAACCAGGCGACCGACAGGGCATTCCGCATCGGTCAGAAAAGAAATGTCGTCGTCCATAAGTTTGTCTGCCGGGGAACGGTGGAAGAAAAGATCGACGCCTTGATTACGGCCAAGAACAGTCTTGCGACTGAGCTGTTGGAAGGCGCAGAAACATTATTAACCGAGATGAATGACGAGGCCCTGCTGAGTCTTGTCACTCTTGATCTTGAAAAGGCTACGCTCTAACAGTTTGCCCGGACAATCAATAAACGGGCTGCTAATGAAAGGATATATTCACAATGAGTGATTACGGATGGGCACCTTATGTGCCAGTGGCACAACGACGGGCACAGGCACTCAAGCAACTGGCAAAGCTGAAGAAGAAAGGCTTGAAGGCACAGCCAGTGAAACTGAGCGGTCGTAAAATTGCCACTTCCTTCTGGGGCAAAGGGTGGTGCGACCATATGGAATCATTCAGTGATTATGCCAACCGCCTGCCGCGCGGTCGTACCTATACCCGAAATGGATCGGTCTGCCATCTCGAAATCCAGAATGGTCAGATCAAGGCGATTGTCAGCGGCTCGACTCTGTATAACGTCAAGATCAAGATCTCCCAACTGAGCCAGAATCGCTGGGGTGAGGTCAAGCGTGCATGCTCCGGCAAGATCAGCTCCCTGATTGATCTGCTGCGCGGTAGACTGGATCAAGGCGTCATGGAGGTGGTTGCAGATCGCCGGACCGGGCTCTTCCCTCTCCCCGGAGAAATGAAATTCAGCTGTGATTGTCCAGATTGGGCGGATATGTGCAAACACGTGGCGGCGGTATTGTACGGGGTGGGAGCGAGGCTCGACAGCGACCCCGAAATGCTGTTCAAATTGCGCGGGGTCAATCATGAAGAGTTGGTCGATGTCTCTGCCGCTGTTGCTGATGTCACCCGAAAACGCAGCTCCCGCCGTCGACTTGCGGCAACCGGCATCGGTGATGTTTTCGGCATCGACCTGTCGGCGACCGTTGAGAAATCCGAACCCTCGTCTTCAACGACGGCAAAGAAAACGACTGATGCTTCCTCATCGGGGAGTCCCTTCCCTGAAAAGCTCACCGGTGACTTCATTCGTGACTGGCGCACAGGGTTCGGTGAAAACCAGACCGAGTTCGCTTCACGTCTGCGAGTCAGTGCCGGGAGTATTTCTCAATGGGAGCGAAAAGGCGGGGAAACTTTCGGTGTGCATCAGCGAACCCGTGCTGCTCTGCAGAAGGCTTGGTTACTGACCTCTCAATAACATCCGATTTGATCAAGGCGTTAGGTTTTGATCAAGGCGTGCAAGTCAGATTCTTATCCGTGTCCAGAGATTTTCTTTG
>DAOWJU010000189.1 GCA_030640215.1 Desulfuromonadales bacterium | reverse complement strand
TGATGGTCTGATCTATCGGGCGAATCGTCTGATCAACTGGTGTCCGCGTTGTCATACTGCACTTTCCGATTTGGAAGTTGAGCATGAAGATAAGAAAGGCCATCTCTGGCATCTTCGTTACCCGGTTGTCGGTACCGATCGTACTCTGGTCGTAGCGACTACCCGTCCCGAGACCATGCTTGGTGATACTGCTGTTGCCGTACACCCTGACGATGAGCGTTATCAGGATCTGATCGGCAAAAAAGTCCTCTTGCCGTTAGTCAACCGTGAAATCCCGATTATTGCCGACGATTACGTCGATAAGGAATTCGGCAGTGGTGCGGTGAAGATTACCCCGGCCCACGATTTCAACGACTTTGAGCTTGGCAAACGGCACGATCTGGAAAAGATCAATATTCTCGATGAATCGGGCATTATCAATGAGAATGGCGGCCCGTACCAGGGTCAGGAGCGCTATGAAGCGCGCGCCAACGTTGTCGCAGATCTTGAAAACCAGGGCTTGCTTGACAAGATTGATGATTACTCCAATTCGGTTGGCGAATGTTATCGCTGCAAGACCGTGATTGAGCCCTACCTGTCGTTGCAATGGTATGTCAAGGTCGGTCCCCTGGCGGAAGAGGCGATCAAGGCCGTGCAAAATGGCGATACCCGTATCGTTCCAAAACAATGGGAAAAAACCTATTTTGAGTGGATGTTCAATTTACAAGACTGGTGCGTCAGTCGACAGATCTGGTGGGGGCACCGCATCCCGGTCTGGTACTGTGACGCCTGTGAAGAATTGACTGTCAGTCGTGAAGATGCGACAGCCTGTGCTCATTGCGGCAGCACCGATATCCGCCAGGAAACTGATGTTCTCGACACCTGGTTCTCGTCAGCACTCTGGCCCTTTTCGACCATGGGCTGGCCTGACCAGACCGAAACTCTAACCAAATTCTATCCGACTTCCTGCCTGGTGACCGGCTTCGATATCCTCTTCTTCTGGGTGGCCCGCATGATGATGATGGGTCTCAAATTTATGGATCAGGTCCCTTTTAAGGATGTTTATATCCATGCTCTGGTCCGTGATGCCCAGGGCCAGAAGATGAGCAAGAGCAAGGGCAACGTCATCGACCCATTGCACATTATTGACGAGTACGGTGCCGATGCATTCCGCTTTACCCTGACCTCCTTTGCTGCCATGGGTCGTGACGTAAAACTCTCTACGGATCGTATTGGAGGTTACCGTAACTTCTGTAATAAGCTCTGGAACGCCAGTCGTTTCACGCTGATGAACCTCGAAGACTTTGATCCCTCGGCAATTAATCTGCAGACTCTTGACCTCTCTGACGCTGATCGCTGGATTCTGACGCGACTTGAAGAAGCGATTCGTCAGACCGATCAGGCCCTGGAAGATTATAAATTCAATGAGGCTGCCAGCACGCTCTACGCCTTTACCTGGCACAACTTCTGCGACTGGTATATCGAGATGGCCAAGGACGATCTCTACGGTGACGACCTTCAGGCCAAAGTGCGTGTGCAGAGCGTGCTCTTTACCGTGCTTGAACAGTTACTGCGGCTGTTGCATCCAATCATGCCGTTTATTACCGAGGAAATCTGGCAGGTCTTGCCAGGTGAGCGTCCATGTGCATCGATCATGCAGGCCGCTTACCCGGATGGTGCCGGGCTGCCGACTGATGCTGCTGGTGCCGAACGGATGGAATTGGTCATGGAAGTCATTCGCGCAATTCGTAATGTCCGCGGTGAGATGGATGTGCCACCCGGCAAGCAGATTACTGCACTTTTAGATTGCAACTCCGATAAAGATCAACAAATTCTCGAAGAAGGGGCCGCGGCCATACGAGTGCTTGGCAAGGTAGGAGAACTGATTGTTGGACAGGGCATCGAGCGTCCGGAACAGTCGGCGACTCAGATTGCCGGTGATGTTGAGATCTCTTTGCCTCTGGCCGGGTTGGTTGATATTGCCGAGGAGGAGAAACGTCTGCAGAAAGGGATTGCAAAAGTACAGAAGGATGTCGACCTTTTTACGAAAAAGCTCTCAAATGAAAAATTTATTGCGAATGCTCCGGCCCATGTCCTCGAAAAAGATCGCGGCAAGCTGAAGGATGCAAGGGAGAAGCTTACGGTTCTTCAGGAGGGTTTAAAGAAGATTCAAGCTTTGAAATAGACGTTTTGAAAAAACGACAGGTATAGAAAAGGGCGGCAGATATCAAATCTGTCGCCTTTTTTCTATGGATATTTCGTGACTGTTCAGCACAATCTGTATTTCTTTCAAAAACGTCTGTCATCCCCGAATGATTCTATCGGGGATCCACGGTTCTAAAGTCTGGATTCCCGATTACACCCTCGGGAATGACAATCTTTTGTAATGCTGAATAGTTACGATATTTCTTGTTCTTAATACCCCAACCCAACTTCTTCAAGTACCTTCTCCAGATGCTTGCGTATCTGAGCACTGCTATCCATTTTGTGGATTTCTGTATAACATCGATGGGCGTTCTCCATGGAGACACCTTTGAGGAATGCTTTGGTGCGAGGGATGAAGGGCGCTGGCATTGAGAACTCGCGTAAACCCATACCGATCAGTAGCAGTAGCGTCAGTGGATCTGTCGCCATTTCACCGCAGAGGCTGACTCCTTTACCCATCGATAGTGCAGTGTCGGTGACTTCATAGAGGACTTGCAAAACCGCTGGATGCAATGGGTCGTAATACTTACTGACCAGTGGGTTGTTGCGGTCGGCGGCCAACAGATATTGAACCAGATCGTTAGTACCCAGTGCAAAGAAGTCAACTTCTTTGGCCAACTGTGGAACCAGACGGACAGCTGCGGGGACTTCGATCATAACACCGACAGGAACGCTGTCCGGACAGTCCAGGCCGTCTCTCTTAAGGTTTTGTCGGGCCTCTTCGACAACCTCCAGGCAGTCACGTGTCTCATCCATACTGGAGATCATTGGAAAGAGTAGTTTAACCGGGCCATGGATGCCTGCCATGAGAATTGCTTCGATCTGGGTCCGGAATATGTCCCGATTGTCGAGAGATACTCTTACAGAGCGCCAACCCATGAATGGGTTTTCTTCTTTTGGAGGGCTGAAATAGGGCAAGGCCTTGTCGCCACCGATATCCAGTGTGCGAATGGTTACGGGGTGTCCAGCAAAGTCCTTGACCACCCGACTGTAGAGCTCGTACTGGTCGTTGCGGCTGGGAAAATCACCACGGGCCATGTAGGGAAACTCGGTCCGATAAAGTCCGACGCCTTCGGCACCGAACCGCTTGGCAACGTTGATGTCACTGATCAAGCCGATGTTGGCCCGCAATATGATGCGCTCACCATCGGAGGTTGTCGCTGGTTGATCGCGGTATTCATCCAGACGGCATAATTCACGGGTCTGATCCAGCTGCAGACGTTGGTACTCGTCTTTGACTGTCTCTACCGGATTGATGTAGATGCGCCCGGTGTTGGCATCAATGATCAGGTTGTCTTCCGGGGCGATGTACTTGAGGGCCCCACGTACCGCAACAATTGCTGGGATCCCCATTGATTTCGCCATGATGACAGCATGAGCGTTCTTCTCTCCGACTTCGGTGATGATGCCGAGAATCTGCTCGTTATCCAGGGAGGCCATGTCTGATGGCAGGATTTGTCTGGCAACCAAGATGCCCGGATGCTTTAGATGTAAAGTCTGTCCTGGAGTATCGCCGACCAGATTGGCAAGAATGCGGCGTCCGATATCTTCCATGTCCGAGGCGCGTTCCCGGAGGTAGGGGTCTTCCATCTTGCGGAATACGTCAATGTAGTCGGCAACGGTTTTTTCCAGTGCGTAAGCAGCACTGTGGCCGTTTGCTATTTCGCTCTGGAGTTTCTTGATAAAGCTGCGATCTTCAAGAATCATCAGGTGGGTATGAAAAATCGCCGCATCGCTCTCACTGAGGCGCTCTGCGACGCGCTTCTCAAGGAAGATTGTCTGGATACAGGTTTTTTCCAGGGCACTTTCAAGGCTTTTCAGCTCGATTTCAATGTTGACTTCTTCTTCGTGCAGAATGTCTGCAAAGCCGAGCCGTTCTTCAAGGATTGCTGCTGGACCAATAGCGACACCAGGGGAGGCGATACTGCCTGTCAGTATGTCCTGCGGCGTGACCTCAGTCGCTTTTTCTGGGTCTGTCAAGGTCTGCTGCGCCTGGGCAAGAGCCTGACTGACGCGTTGGCTCTCTTCCTGGTGCAGGCGGATAGAATCAAGAAGGCGGGCATTTACGACAATTGAGGTGATCTGGAAAGCAATTGTCGACAGAGCGCTGATCTCTTCTTTGCTGAATTGCCGGGGGAGCTTGGTTTGCAGGACAATGACGCCAAGCGGGTTGTTGCGATCAAAGAGAGGTATGCCCAGGAAGGAATGAAAACGCTCTTCGCCAGTCTCCTTGAAGTAACGATAGCCGGGGTGTTCCTGTGGCTCTTCAATGGCTATGGCATGACGCTTTTGAGCTGCCATGCCGGTCAGGCCTTCACCGATACGCAAGGTGACTTTACCTACAGCTTTGCGGGAAAGTCCCTTCGAGGCTTGCAGGCGTAAGGTTTCGTTGTCTGATTCAAGGAGGTAGATCGAACAGACATCCGTATGCATGCGGCGTGCGACCAGGTTTACAATGTTGCGCAGAGTCTCGTCGAGATCGTGTGACTGGAGAATTAGTACACTGATGTCCTCTAAAGTAGTGACGCCTATTTTTGAGTTTGACTTGCGTGGCATGATTTTATCGAGATTAGTGGTTGATGATGCTCATATGATAACGGACACGTACCGTTTTGGCGAACGAAAAATAGGCCTGGCATGATGGCGGGTCTCGGACTTGCAGATAATTCGTTGTATCGGTCGGTAACGTTCGCAGATAAAAAAACGCCGCCCGGGGGAGAGAGGTCCCGTGGCGGCGCAAACAAGGGAACAGGAATCCTTAGAGTGGAAGACTGCTATCCCTAGACAGTTACTAAGTTATCTGAGCAACTACTGTGCCAAAATAGAAGAATGGCTGTGAATTGTTTCAACCCTTGTGTTTAAGGGGGATTGTGTGACGGCTCGGAGGGTGAGGCTTTGCCGGAAGTGTGTCGCGTGTGGCACAACCTGGTAGGGCTAATGGGTAAAACGCCATAATATTGGGTGAAATGGCCGTGCCAGTAATGGCACAGCCAGGTGACAATTTATGACAGTTTTTGTCTTAGAATGCCTTCATCTTGCGGGGAGGTTTTAAAGCTGCTGCCATCAAGGCCGTTGCGATTCAGCATTCGGTAAAAGGTGCGTCTCGGTATTTCGGCCAGGCGTGCGGCAGCAGAGACATTGCCTTCTGCTTCACGCAGATAGCGTATCAAGAGGTTTTTTTCGACCTGATTGACGTGCTTCTGACGTTGACTGCGTAAGCTGTCCTGGTTCGATCCCTCGGGAGACTGAAGAATAAGTTCGCCAATAATGACCGGCAGGTTCTCGAGTCTGATGATTTCATCGTGAGTCAGTACTGCGGCGCGTTCGATAATGTTTTGTAACTCACGAATGTTGCCGGGCCAATGGTACTGACGCATGGCATGGACGGCACGATCTTCGATGCCTTTCAGGGGTTTGTTGATTCGAGTGCTGGCTTTGGCAATAAACGTCAGCAGTAGTTCATCCAGTGAGTCTAGTCGGTTACGCAGCGGTGGCATGGTGATGGTGAAGACGTTTAGTCGGTAAAAAAGGTCTTCGCGAAACCATCCTTCTGTTACTCCTTGTTCCAGATTTCTGTTGGTTGCAGTGATCAGGCGTACATCGACTTTGGTCGATGTGTTTCCACCAACCGACCTGATTTCACCGCTATCGAGAACGCGTAGAAGTTCTGCCTGGAGCTTGGGGGTGATATCGCCGATTTCGTCGAGGAAGATGGTGCCGCCGTCGGCCGCTTCGAAGAGCCCGCGCTTCTCTTTGACTGCGCCTGTGAAGGCACCTTTTTTGTGTCCGAACAGTTCGCTTTCTAGCAGGCTGTCTGTCAAGGTTGTGCAATTGACCGTCACCAGGGGTTTGTCGGATCGTTGACTCTGAGCATGTATGGCGCGCGCAGTTAACTCCTTGCCGGTGCCGCTTTCGCCGCGGATCAGGACCGTCGTTGGGGTTGGCCCGACCTGGTGAATAAGTTTGATAACCTCTTTGGTGCGTTGATCATTGCCGATGATAGACGTCTCGCCAAATTCCTGTTTCAAGGCGTGCTGGGCAAGCTCATATTTCTGGGTAAGTTTGATGTGGTCTTCTTCGAGGCGTTTCAGGGAGTAGGGCAGGCACATATTGTTTTCTGCAAGCTCCCGGTACACGGCGACAGCGTGCTCGCGACAGGTTGTGTAGCCGCAGGCGCCACAGTTAAGCTCGTCTTTGGTCTCGTATTTATCGGTCGCCTGGAGGATTTGCCGTAAGCGCTCGCTACTTGGCGTTTTAGGCCTTTCGTATTTATTGGAGAACGTATTGGAAAAGTCAGGAAGCGGTAAGTCGGCAAGATAGATCGACTTGGTTCGATAGTAAAGGTGGTGGTCCAGGTGTTGTTCGATAATCAGGTTGCGCTTGGAGAAGGTTGTCAGGCGGTTATTCTTGCCAGGTCCACCAATACAGCCGCCGTTGCAGAAGCGTATATCAACCACTTTCGGCGAAATTCGGCCGGCGGCGAGATCCTTGATGACCTCCATGGTGTTCTCTTCACCCTCGGTCTCTACATAATCCTGATTGATGATCTCACTGTCAATGTCAAAAGCTTTGAATGGGCCTCCAGTGATGGCAAAAAGCCGGCCACGTTGTGGAGGGATGCCGTCAAAGGCGGTTTCGCCAAGTCGTTTCAGATCGAGATTGCGGTCCTTGAACATTTGGCTGAGTTCCTGATAGGAAACAACACAGTCTATAGCACCCTCGGTCTGTTCGGCGGTAATCTCGAACTTTCCGGCAATGCAGGAGCTGATGTAGACAATCGGGGCGTCAACTGTGGCTCTGCTCTTGATGAAACGGCCGATGGCGACCATCGGTGAGACAATACCTATCAGATTTTTGAGTAGTTGCGGGTAATGCTTTTCGATCAGATCGACAATTGTTGGGCAATGGGTTGTTATGAGTGGATAGTCCTGGCCTTTTTCCAGGCTGTCACGATAACCGTCCCGGAGCAGGTCGACACCTGCAGCGCCTTCGTGAACTTCGGCAAAGCCGAGCCGGCGCAGGCCAGTGACCAGTTGCCCGGAACGAAGGTCGTGGAAAAATGCCGGATGTGAACAGCCGAGAATCGCGATCGGTGCGTTGTCGGCAGCCAGCAGGCGCCGACATTCGCTGACATGGTCGGCAATTACTTTGGCTTTTTGTGAACAGATTTTTACGCAATTTCCACAACCGATGCAGCGATCATCAATAACTTCTGCGTAGTTGCGATGGACGCGAATCGCTTTGACCGGGCAATTGCGGACACAAGCGTAGCATTTGCGACAGTTTTCCTTAACGGTGAGAATCGATCCCATGGTGTCCCTTCGGTTGTGGAGTGATTCGGGATTGTGCCACTTTTGGCACGGCTGTGTCAATGGGGGAGGGGCGGATAGAAGGCTGTAAAGCTGTAGTGCTGTAAAGGCTGGGAACAGGCACCTGCGGAGCCAGTCCCTTGAGCTTCTCTCTTTCTTCTCATTTGTTGAAGATGCTATGTTGAAACATCACTAATAACGGATTCAGGGGATGTAACGACAATGAAAATTATCGATCTACGCAGTGACACAGTCACCAAACCTAGCGATGCCATGCGTCAGGCCATGCTTGAGGCCGAAGTGGGCGATGATGTCTACGGCGAAGATCCGACTGTCAATCGCTTGCAGGAACTGGCTGCGGAGATGGCTGGTAAAGAGGCCGCATTATTCGTGCCGACCGGTACTCAAGGCAACCTGTTGGCGATCTTGGCACACTGCCAACGAGGTGAAGAGTATATTGCCGGGCAGCAGGCGCATTGTTACCGCTATGAAGCAGGTGGTGCTGCAGTCTTTGGCGGTGTGCAGCCACAGCCGATCGAGTTTGAAGCC
>DAOWJU010000282.1 GCA_030640215.1 Desulfuromonadales bacterium | reverse complement strand
CTGGCGCGTGGTTGCTGGCGAGCAGGGCCGCTTCGAGAGGCAGGCTCCCCGATCCGCACATGGGATCGACAAAATGAGTATTCTGGTCCCAGCCGGTCAGGGCCACAAGCCCGGCGGCCAGAGTTTCTTTAAGTGGTGCGATGGTCGGATCGCGGCGATAGCCGCGCCGATGCAGGCCGGTCCCGGCCAGATCGAGACTGATAGTGCAGTGATTTCTGGCCAGATGAAGGTTGACGCGCAGGTCGGGATCTCGCGGGTCAACATTTGGTCGTTCGCCGCAGTTATCCCTGATTTTGTCAACGATGGCGTCTTTGGTTTTCAAGGCGGCAAAGTGTGAGTGGGTAATCTCTGAATCGCGCAGTTTGGCATTGACAGCCAGTGTCATGCTCGGAGTCAGAAGCTCGTTCCAGTTGAGTGCGTAAACGCCTTCATAAAGGGCTTCCTGGGATGGGCAGGGGAAGCTGGCAATCGGTTGCAGAACCCTATTGGCGGTGCGTAACCAGAGGCAGGCACGGTATCCGTCTCTTAAGGAACCGCTAAAATTGACGCCACCATTGGCGGCTACGATCTCACGGGCGCCTAATTTGGTTAGTTCACCAGCAAGAACTTCTTCCAGGCCTTTGGTTGTGGTTGCAAAAAACTTCATTGATGTCCTGTTCAATAGTTAATGTCCATCCGGAAACTCCGGATGAGCGCGAGTGCAGTTTTCGATTTGGAAACGAGCAATTTTTCGCAAGGTCAAGGAAATCAAGCGCCCAGGTTAATCAAGTCAAGCACTGAAGCGGAGGCGTAGTACTTTACGCCGCACAATCAAATGTGCAGATTGACGCCGAGATTGCGGCCCATTTCATTCAGCAAAGAATTGGCCGTTTCCAGACGAAAACCATCTAGAACTTTTAAGGAGTTTGGTATGCCCCGAAAGATATTGATTCCTGTCGACGAGTCGGAAACGTCACATCAAACATCTCAAGCTGTCATTGCTAACCAGGATCTGATGCCAAGTGAGATCATCCTGCTCCATGTTGTAGATGTCCACTTGGTCCAGCGACTGGTTCCCGACATTCAGAAAAACATGGTCTACGAAGCTGCCGAAAAATCTGGCAAGCGTATCCTTGAAAAACTGGCCAAGCCTTTTCAAGACGCAGGCTTTGCACCGAAGCTCCTGCTTGAGCTGGGCACCCCTGGCAAAGCAATTCTGAAAGTTGTCGAGGAGAAGGAAATCCAACTGGTGATCATCGGTCGCCATCCCGGCGGCGGTGGGCTTCGTGACATCATGTTCGGTTCTGTGGCAAACCATGTCGTACATGCAGTCAAGTGTCCGGTCTTACTCATCTGAATCACTCAAGCCAAAGGTTCTGTCTCTGATGGATACGCGGTTTCTGCAAAGTACAGAGTTCATCGACAGTGATGCTGTCAATATAATAGATTTTGCGGAAGAAACAATCCGTAAGTCTCAGTCGCAGCAAGAGCAGGCTATTGCTCTTTACTACCGGGTGCGTGATGGAATTCGCTATACTCCCTACCTCGACTTTGGTGACCCGGAGATGTATCGAGCCAGTAGCGTATTACGCAATGGTTATGGCTTCTGCATTTCCAAGGCCTCACTTTTGGCCGCCTGTGGTCGCGTCCTGGGGATTCCTTCACGGATCGGTTTTGCCGACGTCAATAACCATCTGAATACACCCCGTTTACGTAAAATGAATGGTGGTGACCTGATGCGCTGGCACGCTTTCACAGAGTTCTATCTGAATGGGAGATGGTTCAAATCAACTCCAGCTTTCAACCTGGAGCTCTGTACCAAGTTCCGCGTCAAACCTTTAGAGTTCAACGGCAGAGAAGACTCGATCTTCCATCCCTTCGATGCCGACCACCGCAAGCACATGGAATACATCCATGAACGCGGCTCCTTTGCCGATGTGCCTTTCTCGGCAATTACCGCCACCTACAGGCAATACAGTCCCAAACTACTTGACGACAATAGTGGCGGAGATTTTGGCGCCGAGGGTCAGCTCGTTCAAGAAAAGACTTTGCGAGAGTAAAATGGATATCAGACAGAAGTTGGATATTAGGCAACGGGTTAAAAGACTCTTGAGCCGGATGCATGAAGCTCCCCAGTACCCAAGCCAGGGCGCAGTGCTTTTTGTCGACCTTGAACAACGCACCAATCAAAGAGGTTACCTGCCTCTGGATGCGGTCCAGCACTTTCTAGCCGGACGCGGCGGCAACATGTACCTGCTCTACAACCTCCTACAAGAAGAAAAAGACGCGCTCGATCCCGAAGTGCCTTTGATCTTCGGCTCCGGAATTCTGACTAGTAACATGCCAGGTGCGACCCGTGGCAACGTCACCAGTCGCTCACCGGAGAGTCGGGCGATCCTCGACAGCAACGCCGGTGACTACTTCCCCACTTATCTAAAACGTAACGGCTACGACCACCTGGTCCTCTACGGTCGCAACACGGAGTGGACACTGCTCAAAATCCAGCAGGAGAAAGTCAGTTTCATTGATGCTACCCCCTATCGCGGTATGGACAATATTGAGTTCACCGCAGCGTTTGAAGGTGATTTTGACTGTCGCGAACGCAAAGACATGGCCATGGCGCGCATCAGTAGCGCAGGGGAAAACCAGGTGCTCTGCAGCGGCATCATGGCAGGGGAGAAATCAATCTGGGCCCGCGGTGGTGGCGGTGCCAAGATGGGTTCGTTACATCTAAAAGCGGTTCTCATCCAGGGCAAACTCCCTGCATTTGACCTCACCGACACCTTTAAACAGACAAACCGGGAGATTGGCAAAAAGATCCTAGCCGCAAGTGTCGTCCAGAATGCCCTGAAAAAAGTCGGCACACCCTTTCTGTACAAACCGAGCCGGGTACTTGGCGCCATGGGTACCAAGAACAATCAGGAAACTACCTGGCACGACAGCCTCGATGCTGACAACTTTGATCCATATCGGCCAGGAATGAGCCGCTGTTACCAGTGCCCGGTCGGTTGCCGAGCCAATAACGACATGCTGCCTGGCGGCAAAGGTGGCTGGGGCGCCAGCGCCCTGACAGGTCTCAATGGCAACGCGAGTTACGATAAGGAACAGAGCGCCCTTGAGCATCATAAACAGCGCACTTACAACGGCATCAACAATGACGGCCAGTTTGACAAGTACGATAAAGGAGAAGGCCCTGAGTACATCATCGTCGGCAAATTCGGCCCCAATATCGGCATCAGCGGACCAGAACAGGTTCTGCGCCTGAACAACATCCTCAATGATCTGGCCCTCGACGCCTCAAGCACCGGCAGCGCTATCGCCTGGGCCATGGAACTGTATCAACGTGGCATCATTGACCAGGAGACTACCGGTGGCCTGGAGTTGACCTGGGGGAATTATCCGGTCATTGAACAATTGCTGTTTATGACCGCAAAACGCCAGGGCTTCGGCGACACTATAGCTGATTCCAGCCGCGCTGTTGAACTGGGCAAATATCCAGAGGAAGCACTGAACTACTGTATGGCCTCCAAAGGGCTCTTTCAATCCGATCCGCACGACGCTCGCATCCTCAAAGCGTTTGCCCTGGGGCTGGCGGTAGCCACCCGCGGCATGGACCATCTGCGTAACCGGGCCACTCTGGAAATCAACGCTCGCATCAACGATGATGCCGACTTCAAGACCGCCCTCTACGGCGGTGTGGTCTCGCCAGAGCCGACCTCCTTTACGGGGAAAGAACATGCTGTCCGGCGTTGCGAAAACACTTTTGCCGCCGGTGATGCCATCGGCATGTGTCGTTTCAACACCAAGCTGTTCAACTCGCCTTCAACGCCCGACCTGGCAGACTTCGCCACCCAGATCAACGAGCTGACACAGTTAAGTTTTGATGAGAGTCAATTGGATGAGGTCGGCCGCAACATCACCGGCCTGGAGAGGATGATCAACTTCCGCCTTGGCCTGCGGGAAGACGATGACACCCTGCCCGCTCGCTGGTTCGATGATCCAATCATGGTAGGGCCATTCAAAGGGGAAAAAATCGATCGTGAACAGTTCGCCGCTGCCAAAGAGCGTTTCTATCGATTGACGGGTCTCAATCAGGCTGGCGTCCCCGCACTCGACTGGCATGCTCATCTTTCGAAAGTCGTCACTGGTTACAGCATTACGGTCAAGTTCTCCTGCGCATTTCCAGGGGTGCCGGAACAAGTCATTGTCGTCGATGAACCGGTCGCACACCTGGGAGAACTGCGGCAGCATCTGCGGCTCAAACTCCCTGAAGCAGCAGGAATCCTCGATGATCCAAATCTCAATATCGTCATCGACGGCAAGATGGTTCTCGCCGGCGAAAACCAGACCAACATTCCTGACGGTAGCGAGGTCTACCTAATTTCCTACGTTTCTGGTGGATAAGTTAATCGCTTGGAAAGAATACATTTTAAAATTGAAAAACAGGCAAGGTTTATAAGCCTAAGGGTGTACTTTATACAGCGAGACACCCCTTGCGGACACTTCGCCAACCAAGCGTACTGAGACCCTCCAGAGCGGAGGAGATGTCAACTCACAAGTAGATTATGTCGCTTGCCGATACGATGTGTTTCCTTTGCGGACACTCCAAGCGCCGAAGCGTAATCAGGCCAACGAGAAATGACGTCCGTAACTTTTTCTAATGCGTCTTTTGCAAAGCTTGGGCTGAGACCTACACTCGTGGCAACTTTAAGGACATGAACCATGGATGGCTCTCGGCCTTCGCCAGCGACATCCATGGTGTGTTCCCCCCCAGGTCCTTCGCTGAGCGTTATGTCATAGGCAGGTGACAAACTCCAGTGACCGGATTCATTCATAAGGAAGGCGTGGTTCTTACTATGGTCGTCCCGGTTGTGAGCAACAATATTAAAAGCCATACGTAGAAACATTTGACCAACAGCAGCTTGGTCGCGAGTGACAAGGCTGACAAGCTTCAACAATTCAACATAACCTACACTCGGCACCCTGAAATCTGCATTGAGCATACCAGCGGCCGTGTGCATATGGAGACGTCGGTCTCTGGCACGGTCGAAGCGCCTGGTAGCAAAAGAGCCCGGTGAGGAGCTTGAGGAGAGAACTACGGATTCGGAAATATCAATCCCCGCGTCTCTAGCCATGTCGGCATAAGCCTTCTCAATCAACCCAGCCTCAGGGCTTTCCTTTGGGGAAACAAACTTAACCAACCAATGTTGGTAATCGGCAGGCAGTCGCTCGATACCGTAAACTGCCGTCGACTTGTCCGCTGAGAGTCCAATCAATGCCTTAGGCCGCGCCCCCTGCGGTGAGCCACCCGCCATTAGCAGGTGCTCGAATACGGCCTCAGGAACATCTTCTAGGATTTGTTGCGAGGCCTCAGCAAGTTCATCGAGGTCGACTCGTTCGCCTATCTGACCTTGCGCAAACTGACGTTCTGGTTGATAAATAAGCGCCCCCATTCCGCGAGTGCCAACCCAAGCCAGCCGATCTAGTGGCGTGAGTTGTGAGGGTAGAATCCCGAGTTCTTTGATTTTTCGGTCAACTAGCGACCGGCCCCAGCCGTCAGGAAGGCTATCGCTGAAAACGCCATGAAGCCCCTCGAATGGTTCAGGTGGCCCGGAAATAATGGAATGTCCTTCGTTAGCGCGCAGCTTGAGCGGTGAGAGGTTTAAAGTCTCGACAGGAAAGCCGGGCGTGAACTCGAATACGATTTCACGATTAAGTAGCGCCAGACGTCCGACTGGAATAGGCTTTGAACCAAAGTCAAGCAAGACATGCAGTAGAGTTACCGGGGATAAGGTCGGTTTCATTCGAGCCTTCCTCTCTTGCGCGACACTTGGTTCTGGCTGGCCAGAAGCTCATCAAGTGTGCCGGTGCGACGTGGCGAGAACACGTTCTCGAAATCTTGCTCCATGCGAAGGGCAAAAGCCAACTTCGCCAAACTGGAAAGAGATATCTCGCCTGTATGTTCGAACCTCTTGAGGGACCCCAGACTCACACCAGCACGACTTGCGAGACCTACCTGTGTGAGGTTCGCAGCGAGCCTGGCCTTCATGGCCTTTTCTGCGAGTTGATGCTGCATGTCAATAGGAGATAATATAATGCCCATAAGTGCCTCCATGGCTACGTTAAGGCTAACATGTTGCCCACTAGACGTCTACGCTATTATATTCCTGCGACAATGAACGGTTCTGCACGAGAATACCCGAGTGCAAGGCGTTTCCCTGACAATTAAACACAAAAGTCCTCCAACGTTAGTAGCGTCGAAGGACTTAATTGGGACATTAGCCATTGCGAGTTAGTTAAGACAATACAACATGCCCAATAATACCAATAGGATTTAAGCGCTATTGATAATTGGCCGTAAAAAGCTAAAGCAAACTTCTGCTGACCGGTTTTGTTGCCGTCAAACCATCTGGAGCGAGAAATTTTATAGCCTTACACCTTACGGGTTCAAAAAATCGAGGCTGAAACCAATAGCATCACAAGACGCCCGAACCATCGCAAGGGTCTTTTTGCTCATTTTATAGCTCCCCGCTATTTCTGACAGACAGTCAGGATCTAGATGTTCAGCAAGAAGCGCACACTGCTCAATATCCTTCGCCTTCTTCCAGTCTTTTAGCCGCCGTTGGGCAATAATCAGTTTATGGAAAAAGAGTGCCTCAGGTCGCGGCACCCTAACTCGACATTCGGCGAGCTCAATCTCGATGGGCTGGATAAACAGGATATCGATAAAAGGCATTGCCTGCGCGTTGACATTGTATTTTCTAACCAACTTCACATCCTCGCGTCCACCGGAACGATGAACCAAAAACTCAACTTCATACAAATCGGTCAAAAATTTCTGCAATCCAGATTCCCGGTCAGTTATTGGCTCCATCCCTAAAGCCTTGAACTCTGCCTCCAGGTCAAAAGTTTTCGCTTCCTTCAGGACCCCTGGGATGAGAGCAAAATCTATATCGCCAGTCCGCAGAACATACTTAACCCCTAACACGTCCTGATAGAAGAGCATCGCCCAACTACCAATCAGCAAACCATCCTGGAAAAAATCAGCGTCATTGAGGGTGTTCAATAGCTCCAGAATTTCTGGAGGTAACCCAAGATCGCCATCTGGTTTGTAAATATCCACACTCAGACCTTCAATAGTTTTTTAAGGTATCGCAATCGAGCATTAAACTTCTTCAGTGAATCCTCTTTTTTTCGACGATCACAAATTTGCTTTTCGAGGAGGGCAACTCGCTTAGCTGGGATATGCTCGTACACGCTCTTCCCATCCTTACGGAACTTGCAAAAGTGATAAACTGCAATCTTCCCTTTATAGTTTCTATTGCGCTGATGGAGTGAACCTTTCGGCAACTCCGCAATGTCAGCGTGCAAAGAACCGACAACTTGCTCACAACGCTCCAGCTCATCCTGAAGCATTCCCTGCAAGACACTGTCATTATTTTTATGCACCACGTTCATAGTCGAAACCATAACATGTGGTGTACAATACATCAACTACTATTTGTACACCACCAACTACACACAAAAGGATTTTGTGGTGTACAAATAATCTCCTAGAAACAATCAGTAATCAGAAGAAATTGACAACGGTGCTTGTACAGATTAAAGACCCTGGCCGGGCAAGGTAGTTTCTTTATCATAATCTCTAAAGTAGGCATCACCAGCATTAAGAGACCTTCTGATTTCAATCTTCGATGTATTGTATTTGATTCTTACAGGACTTGGAATACGAACTCGAAAACAATATATTCCATGAGGAAATTTAAACAGATAAGAAGGGATTCGCTTTGATTTCATTGTGTACATCCAGATCTTTATTCACAACATAGTGAATTCCCCTGTTTCTTTTCTGCCAGCTATCAGCATTATCAAGATAGTATGGATTATCTGACACGCCGACCTTGCCTAGGTCATGAAACAAGCCGACAACAATACAGGACTCCTTATCAACATCAGACGCAAGTTGCGTATTCCTGTGAAACTGTACCACCATTCTTGAGCAAACTGTGCCACTGATCCAAGGTAATTTGATTACCTTTCGGAGCGAAGCGACGCTGGTGTTTTTGTTTTAAGTTAAGTGGCCCACTTTGGTCAAGGGCTTTTGATTTTTTCGCATTGAATCTCCTTTCATTTCTATCTTGTG
>DAOWJU010000022.1 GCA_030640215.1 Desulfuromonadales bacterium | reverse complement strand
GGGTCATGGCGTGCTTACAAGAGTTGATTTCGCTGACGGTGTCCGCTAGAGCAATCATACTTTCTGTTGCGCCACGACCGGTCAGAACAATATTCAATGGAGCGCTCTCTGCAAGTGTTTTGAGAACGACATCCTCATCCAGCAAACCTTTTGCGACGGCACCGCATAATTCGTCGAGGATAACGAGGTCGTAGTTTTCTGAATTCAAGGCTTCGCTGGCCAAAACCAAGCCATTTTGTGCCGCCAGTCGATGCTCGGCGTAATCTTGATGATCAGGAGCTGGGACAAAGCCACGGCCCGTCTGGATCACCTGAATACCAAGTTTCTTCAAACCGGTAATTTCGCCAACACTCTCATCCTGTTTAAGAAACTGAATAACCAGAACCCGTTGTTGATGACCTACCGCTCGCACAGCCATGCCAAAGGCTGCTGTGGATTTGCCCTTGCCGTCGCCGGTGAAGATCAGGAGATTTTTCAAGTTCTCACTCATGACTCTCACGAAACCCCTTTGGCACACGCCCAGAGGATCAATCCTATACATGCGGTCAGCAATGAAGTTACCCACATCAGGTTGACCACTTCTACGATACGCCCGGCACAAAGGTGCCGATGGTTATCGCCCATGTACGGACGGAATGAAGCCTTGCCGAAATAGCTGTTATTGCCTCCCAGGCGCACGTTCAAAGCCCCCGCCATGGCAGCTTCAATCTGACCGCCATTCGGACTGGGATGATTATGACGATCACGGCAGAATATGATCCACGACTGTCTTGCATCGAGTTTGACCAAAGTTGCCGCCAAAGGTGTCAGAAGAGCGGTCAAACGAGCCGGGACAAAGTTCGCCAGGTCATCGAGTTTTGCCGCAAACCTGCCGAAATTGAGATAACGTTCATTCTTATAGCCAAAGGTTGAGTCGAGAGTATTAATCGCCTTATACACCATCGCTCCCACCGGCCCGGCAATGAACGCAAAGATTAACGGAGCGGTCACTGCATCGACGGTATTTTCCGCGACACTCTCCACGGTTGCACGGGAGATTTCCCCCTCATCGAGCTGATTCGTATCACGTCCCACCAGCATCGCAACTCTTTCACGCGCCTGCTCCAGATCGTCAGCATCCAGACTTTGTTTTACATCGAGAGCGTGACGGCTCAAGTCACGAGCAGCAAAACAGAAGTAGAAAATCGCGATTGAGACCACATCACCAAACAACGGATGGACAAGACTCGCGGCAGTAATAAGCAGCCAGCAGACCACAGCAGTCGCAACAATGACCGACAAGGCTGTCAGCAACCCTGATAATCGCTCGTTTGCAATACGTGTACGTACCGGCTCCTCCATTTCCTGAGCCAGGCGACCAATCGCCTGTACCGGATGCGGTAACCAGCGAGGGTCGCCGCATAGCGCATCAAGACCGAATGCCAGCAGAATCTGTAATGGCAATGGAATCACAACCCCATCCTCCGGTAGATTGCTTTGATATCCATGGCATCACGCACTACATCAGCCAACCGGTCCAGGGCTGGTTCCAGATCGTATCGCGCGCGGATCAGTCCGTCTGCGCTCCAACCACGTCGACGACGCAGGTTATCGACAAACCAACGGCGGAACTCATCAGCATCAAAGACGCCATGCAGATAGGTTCCCCAGATGCGGCCCTGATCCGTGCTGCCACCGATCATTTCACCGGCACTGTTACGGATGATGGCCTGCAAATCACTCGTCACCGCCTTCGTTTGTCCGTGATGAATCTCGTAACCGACCAGATCGCAACCTGAAGGCAGGTGGCAGCTTTGGGTTTGTATCGTCGTTTTGCCTTTCGCCAGTACGGTATCAAGCGGTAGCAGGCCAAGCCCATCTCGGCTGGAGCCATCCGATTCGATTGCATTCGGGTCGCTGATCCGGTGACCAAGCATCTGAAATCCGCCACAAACGCCGACAATTTCGCATACAGAGTTTTCTGCAAGAGACATGATCCGTTCGGCCAGCCCGCTATCGCGTAGATGATTGAGGTCATTTAGAACGTTTTTGCTTCCCGGCAACACCAGTGCATCCGGGCAACCGAGTTCGTCAGCCCGGCGAACCACCCGCAGATGAACGTCCGGCTCGATACCAAGGGCGTCGAAATCAGTAAAATTGGAGATATGCGGCAAGTCGATGATTGCGATATCGACGCATTCTTCAGGCACGGCACTGCTAGCAAAGCCATTGTCCTTAAAAGAGACTGAATCCTCTTCCGGCAAGCCGAGCTGCGTCAGGTATGGGATCACCCCCAACACCGGTTTTCCAGTGTGCTGCAAGGTTGTTTCAAGAGCCGGGCCGAGGAAACTTTGATCCCCCCGAAAACGATTAATTATAAATCCGGCAACCTGGCTGCGCTCCGCTTCCGTCAACAATTCCATGGTGCCGACGAATGAAGCAAACACCCCACCTCGGTCGATATCTCCGACCAGCAGTACCGGCGCGTCAGCATAGCGGGCCATATTCATATTGACGATATCATTGGCCTTGAGGTTAACCTCGGCAGGACTCCCAGCTCCTTCCAAAACCATCACCTCATGCTCGGCAGCAAGCTCATCGTAACTTTGTTTAACCGTTTCGAAAATTGTCTGACGCTGTTCAGCATAGGCGCGAAAATGCATATTTCCTGTAACTGTGCCGTTCAAGATGATCTGCGAACCAGTATCACTGTTAGGCTTCAGCAGAACTGGATTCATTCGAACGTCAGGCTCAAGTCGACAGGCCTGGGACTGCACAACCTGCGCTCGGCCCATCTCTCCACCCTGCATGGTCACAAATGAATTCAGCGACATATTCTGCGCCTTGAAGGGAGCAACATCGTAACCATCCTGGTGCAGAATTCGGCACATGGCTGCGGTCAATACACTTTTCCCGGCGTTGGAACCGGTCCCTTGGAACATAACTGCCGGAGTCCTTCGTCGAGGCACAGAGACACGGCCAGGCGCGAGAATCTCTTGCAAAAGGTTACAGAGCTGCTCCTGCTCATGGGGGGGACGGACAGCGAGGCGAAAATAGGACTGATCCAGCGACTGAAAATTTTCGCAGACACGGATAGCAACTCCCTTTTCCAGCATATGCTGAGCCAAGTCCACGGCACTCATGCTGTGATGCTCCAAACGGAGTAGCAGGAAATTGGCATCGCCGGGATACTGGGTCAAGCAGGGGATTTGATCTAAATCATGAACCAGTTGCTTCCGTTGCGCCGAGACAAATTCGCGGCTGCGTTGCCTGTATTTACGATCCATTGCGGCCCGGCAGCCGACCCGTTGTGCCAGAGTATTCACAGTCCAGTCAGGCAACAGACGTTTTAGCCGCGCAACAATTTCTTCCTCTGCTATCAGGTAGCCGAGACGAAGACCGGGAATAGCATAGGCCTTGGTCATAGACTCAACAATAATCACATTCTCCGGCCTGTCTTTACGTAAGCTGTACTCATCCCCGGCAAAAGCGATAAATGACTCATCGACCATAAAATATGTCTGCGGAAATTCTCGCGCCAGTGAACGGAAGCGACCTGCATCGAAAAGACAGCCGGTCGGGTTGTTCGGTTGACCGAGCAGCACCATTTGCGACGGCTTGAGAAGCCCCTTCATGCGCTCGAAATCGAGGGCAAAGTCCTTTGACTCCTCTAGGGGTAACAGCTCCAAATCAAGCTCGGCCAACAAGGCAGACTCGGCGTAATCTGCATAAGACGGCACAGGGATCAGGACACTTTTCAGATCCAGTGCTCGCGGCAGCAGATGCAGCAGTTCAGTCGCCCCGTTGCCAACAAGAATCTGCTCCGGCGCAGTTGCGTTTGCCAGCGCCAGAGCCTCCACCAACTCGGCGCAATCAGGATCAGGATAATGGATCAGTTCGCTGACATGGGCGCTGATCAGAGGTCTTAACCATTCCGGCGGCCCCAAGGGGTTGAGATTGGCGGAAAAGTCCACCAACTGGGCGGAGGGGATACCAGCAGCAGCGCTAAGTTGGCGGAGGTTGCCGCCGTGCCTGTGTCGTTGCGGTATATTTGTCATCTTCATGTCAGTAACCCCTGTTGCATGCAGACCAGAACGACAAGAGCCGGTACAACCTCCAGCAGTTCGCATGCTGCACCGAGAGTGTCACCTGTCAAACCGCCGATTTTGGCTCGGCAATAGAGCGCCAGCAGACCGACACTCAGCATGCAGGCAAGCAGAATCCATAATCCGCCTATGCCGAATAATGCCAAAGCGCATGCACCGAACAACAGAACACCGAATACGCCCTGCTGAAGCTTTCGTTCGGATTGGAATAAAGAGACCAGGCCGTTGTCACGGACATAGCGCAGGCTGATCGTCTTCAGCACCAAGGCTGTACGTCCAGCTAAAGGCATCAGAATAATTGTCGGCGTACGCCAGTCTCCGTTTAAGCTTGCCAGGGCCGAGAACTTCAGCAGCAGAACACCCACAAGGGCCAGAACGCCCATTGGCCCACAGCGGCTATCCTTCATAATCTCCAGCATTTGTTCCCTGGGACGCGAACTCATAAACGCATCAGCAGTGTCAGCCAAACCGTCGAGATGCAATCCTCCAGAGACGGCAATCATGGCAATAACCAACAGCGCACTGGGCACCATGAGACCCGGGAAAAGTCCACACAACAACAGGTCGAGCAAAGCCAGCGTCAGGCCGATTAACAAACCGACCACCGGGAACCAGGCCAAACTGCGACTCAGAGCATGCTCGTCTCCACACCAGGCAGGAGGAACCCTCAAAATGGTCAGAAAGCTTATGGCGGCAAAAAAAGGCTTCATCATCTGTTTACGTTACTGCTGATTGTCGAAATCAGACCTTGTCACCGGCCAGATCATCATTGAACAGCTTGGCCGAACCATTGGCGGCACAGAACTCACCGCACATGGTACATGTCTTCTCGTCTTCCGGGACACGCGAGGCCCGGATCGCCTTGGCCGCATCAGGGATCAGTGCCAGTTCAAACTGCTTATCCCAGTCCAGGTCACGCCGTGCCTTACTCATCTGTTTGTCACGCTCGCGCCCCCTCTCCGGGAACTTGTTCATATCGCCTATGTAGG
>DAOWJU010000311.1 GCA_030640215.1 Desulfuromonadales bacterium | reverse complement strand
TGGGTTTTGTCCTGGCCCGTTGGTTCGGACGAAAAACCGTAGAAACGCATGCAACGGACTGGCTCAGCCGCTGGGACGAAAAGCTCAAAGAGAACGGTGTCGTCGCGGTCATGAGCATGCGGCTGATTATGCTGCCCTTCGATGCGGTCAACTTCGGTTGCGGGCTGACTGCCATTCGCCATCGCGACTATGCAATTGGTACCTTTATAGGCATCCTTCCTTCACTGATCGGTTTTGTCCTGCTCGGCGGCATCGCGGCCTCAGGAGTTCAAAACCGCATTCTGGTATTGAGCCTGTCGGCCCTTTTTATGTTGCTGGGTTTCGGTATTGCTCACTACCTCAAGCGCCAGGAGAGTTATTAATGGATTATGTTTTACCTGCACTGGCAGGTTTTGTGGCAATTTCCTCGGTGCTGTTGTCACCAAAAGCGCAAACAGCGGGCTCCTTTTTCAAGGGCTTGAGTGCGAGTGGTGAACAACCCGGGCTGCTGACGCTTACTTTCTCCCAAGTGACAACCTGGATCTTTGCCCGTTCGTTGCTGAACGCCGCTATCCTTGGTTTCTACTACGGGATCTGGGGAACTCTGGCCTATTCCTTCTATTATTTCTCCTTTCTGACCGGTGGTCGTATCGTTGACCATCTGCGCTTTGAACAAGGTTTTAACAGTGTGCAGGGTTTTTTAGCTGCGCGCTTCGGTTCTTGGGGGACCGGCTGTTACAATTTTGTCGTCGGTGTGCGCTTGATCAGTGAGGTCTTTGCCAACCTGTTGGTAATCGGTATCCTGTTTGGCGCCGCAGGCTCACAAACCTATACTCTGACGATTCTTGCTTTTGCTGGCGTCACCCTCTTTTACTCGCTGCTTGGCGGGCTGCGTGCTTCGCTGCGCACCGATCTGTTTCAGATGGCCCTGTTCCTCGGTACGCTGGGGATGCTGGTGGTGTTAGTCGCCGGCAGTCAAAGCGTTGGCTTCAGTGACCTCTGGTTCAAACCTTTTGATTTCTCCCAGCCTGGTCCGGTATTGATGCTGGTGGCACTCCTGCAAATCTGGAGTTACCCGATGCACGATCCCGTGATGATGGATCGTGGCTTCCTGGCTGATCGCGAAACAACCCGGCGCAGTTTTTTCCACGCGTGCTGGATCAGCTTTCTTTGCATTCTCATCTTCGGTTGTTTAGGCGTTCTGGCCGGAGCCAACGCTCTCGGTGGCGAGACGATGAACGATGCCCTGTTGCGTCTGCTTGGCGAATGGCCAATGCTGATTTTCAGTGGCTGCCTGATCATCTCGGCCATGTCGACCCTCGATAGCACACTCTCCAGTTCATCCAAATTGATTGCCTCTGACATGGGCGTGCTGCGCATGACCCTGCGCAACGGTCGAATGGTGATGGCAAGTTTTATGATCCTCGGCCTGATGCTGGTCTTCTTTGGCAATAAGGATCTTTTTAGCGCGGTTGCCGTCAGTGGTACGGCTTCGATGTATCTGGCCCCGGTGATTTTTTTCTCCCTCTGGGGTAAACGCAAGGATATCCCGGTCTGGAGTTATCTCTTTAGCTTCATGCTGGCAATCGGCGGCGCGGTCCTCTACTTCACCGAATCGAGTGGTCATTCGGCACTGCTCGGTGACATCCATAAGTACACCAAACTTCTCTATATCTGTATCACTGTGCTCGGCTTTGGTTGTCTTTCGTTCTGGGTTGGCGGCTTGTTGAATCGGGACGTGGCCAGTGGAGATGGCCAATGAATTCAGTAACCAGCCGGGATCTTGGTTCGCTGGAAGGCCCGTTGCTGATATTTGGCGGCCCCTACGGCAATCTGCCAGCAACCGCAGCCCTGCGCACGGTTGCCGAACAGTGCGATATCCCTCCAGAGCGTATCATCTGCACCGGTGATCTTGTTGTCTACTGTGCCGAACCAGAAGCAACGGTACGTCTGCTCCGCGACTGGGGAATACATATAGTCATGGGTAATTGCGAAGAGTCGTTGGCGAATCGCGCCATTGACTGTGGCTGCGGTTTCGAGACGGGAAGTACCTGCTCTTCTCTCTGGACAGCATGGTTTCGCTACGTTGATAAGGAAATATCAGAGGAGAACAGGGCCTGGATGGGCACATTGCCGCAAAGACTAAAGTTTGAGCTGGCTGGACGCCAGCTGGTCGTAGTCCATGGCGGCGTCACTCAGATCAACCGCTTTCTCTTCGCTTCAACTCCAGATGAAGATAAATTGGCAGAACTGGAGGTGCTTGGTACAGATGTCGATGGAGTGATCGCCGGTCACTGTGGCATCCCTTTTGGTCAGGTTATGGCAGGCAAGGCATGGCTCAATGCCGGGGTGATCGGCATGCCGGCCAATGACGGTACACAAGATGGCTGGTATCTGTTGCTTGAGCCAGTCGGGGAGAAGTTGCAGGCCCAGTGGCATCGGTTACGCTACCCTGCTGAACAGGCTCGGCAGGGAATGCTCGAAGCCGGTCTTGCGGCCGGGTATGCTGACACACTGATCAGTGGACTCTGGCCGAGCGAGGATGTGCTGCCGGTTGTTGAAAAAGGGAACCGAGGCAAAGCTCTAGATCTGCCGCTATTGATGTTTTGACTCCCCAATCTTATCGAAAAGCAGACTGGACTTCAGTTCTAGAGCTGGGCCCAGCTGACCTAGCTACACTCAGAGTGCTCTAGATTGTTGGGACAGTGCAACTCACGCTTAAGGCAAGTGTGCTTTGGCTCTGAAAGTGAGAGCACTGTATCGGCAAACTGCTTAACGTTGAATGGTTTCACAAGTGTTTGGCAGAAGTTCGTTGCATCTTGAAAGGGGAGGCCCGATATTCCTATAATCGGCATTGAAGGCGTCTTTTCCTTTATGTAACGGGCAACGCAATTGCCGTCAAAACCAGGCAAGTTTATATCAGTGACAACCAGACAATAATCCTTCTTTTGATAATTATCTAATCCTTCAGGACCTGAACTGGCGAACTCAATGGAGACGTTATGGGGCTTCAGTACCTAGCGTAGCAGGCCTTGAATAGCGAGGTCGTCTTCAATTATCAGTATGTTCTTCATGTTGGTGTTAATATTGTTCATTTCTTAGCCTATGGTTTTGCGTCTGCATTCGCCGCCTCTAGCTCCTCTCTGATGAGTTCGTAAATGGATAAGGCATCCTTTCCTGCAATCTCGGCAATCTCTTTGATGCTCATTTTCTCCTGAGCCTGGATATCATGATCGGCAAGAATCTGCAGTACGGTCTTGCTACTGACTGAATACTCCTGGCAGAGGTCAATCAGCGGTCGGTTACCGAGGCCCGCCGGAGCCTGACTCGGAAATTTATTGCTCACCCGTTCGCTCACGGGAGAGATAATTTGAAAGATCTGTTGTGGAGACGTCTGATTCGCGCCGGCGATTTCGCTCAAGCTCTGGTCACTGCCTGTGACGATCAAGCCTGCATCCTTAAGGCGCTGCATACTGAGCTCAAGATCGAGATCCATCTTCTTGGAAAAAGTTTTTAATGACGATAACTCGGCATGGCCATAAGGTGGTTCACCATAGAATTTTTCTGCATCGGCGCTGATCGATTCGCCAACTTTTATGATGGTCGAGAGCGGCGGCACCTCAAAATAAGTCCCCAGACAAAAAAGCACGACAAGCATGAGTGCGACATTAAACTCACGGGTAAACAGCTTGAACTCTCTGGTCTTGTTCTTCATGTATGCCGTTATGGCATTCCAGTTGTAATAGGTATGTAAAATGATAGCGAACAGGAGCAGGACACCCAGGTTGATATGCAGGTTTCCCCACTCGCCTTTGGTGAGTCCCCAAAGATGATAGTCCGCCCAGTAGGCGACTCGACCAGCCGGCACGATGTAGAGAATGACGCTGGTCAGCATCAACAGGATAAAACTCAATAGGGCCGTCAGTGATGTGATTTTTCTGATCATTTCGTTGCTTCTCCCATCTGTTCAGTTTCTCGTACTGATTTTCTGAAAACGGTTGCTAGTAGCCAGCTCATTGATTGTCCGACAGGCCTCTAGTTGTGGTTGCGATAATACTTGTCTTAATCCTAGCACATCACGACTAGCAAAACCAATATATATCAATTGAAGAATATGCTCCGTTCTGATCATGCTCTCGTAGCATGTTAAATGCGCAGCCAGAAAATACTTGTTTTCCGGCTGCGCATTTAAGTTTTAAGAATCCTGCTCGTCTCTTTACTCTGTTGCCTCACTACTATGTGTTGCAGGATCGCGGAGCTGGGCACGTGTCCTGTCCTGTGCACCGCTGCCGCGGTTCGTGCCGTTTTCGGCAGAGACTGTCGACGAGTCAACGTTTTGTTGATTACGGTAACGCTTCTGCTGTTTGTTTTGATTCTGGTAGCTGCCCTGATTCTGGTAGCTATTCGTGGTTTGTGCCGTGCTCATGCCAGAACTTTTGTTGCAGTTCCCCTTGCCGCCACCACCTCCACCGCCACCACCCCTTGCCAGGGCGAGTGCCGGTACGGTCGTGATTGTCAAGACTGCTGCGAGAATCCCAATAGTGTAAATCGTACTCCTCTTCATTTTATTGCTCCTTCAGTTGTTTGGGTTAGAGGTCCGGACTGATCGTTGTCATGCGAGTTGCGGTCATTGTTTTGTGATCTTAGACGCAGCAACCACAGATTGGTTTACATCTTTTTCTAGGAGTCTGTCGAGCTATACGGGCCGAAGCGAAAATTCGGAAGTTTGAGATCAGATTTTGGCTCGTTTGAGAGTAATAGCCATAGCTATTGGTAGAAAAGGAGCTGAAATATGGGCCAAACAGCCGGATTTGCAGCCGGATCACGGATAGTCCGACAGACTCCAAGGTTACAGGTCTTCTCCGCTACTCCCTCCACGCCCTTGTCACATAATTTACGACGTATGGCCATGTATGTACTACTGTAAAATAAGTGGAAAAAATATATTGCTTTTTGAATGTTGGCTGTGTATTGTGCATATACACACAACTAACGAGGTGAAAAACAATGAAAATCTGTTTCCCGGTAACATCTAATGATGGTTTGGAGAGTCAAGTATTTGATCATTTTGGTTCAGCACCCATGTTTTTAATGGTTGATGCGAAAACAGGTGAAATTACTGAACAGCTTAACCAGGACAAGGGACACGGTCATGGCCAGTGCCAACCTCTCAAGGCACTCGCAGGGCAAACTGTTGATGCCATCGTCGTTGGTGGGATCGGCAGGGGTGCTTTAAATGGCTTGCGTCAGGCTGGCCTTAAAGTTTTCCAGGCCCAGCCTGGAAGTGTTGCCTGTAACCTGTCACAGATCACGGAAGGCACTCTTCCTGAGCTGTCACTGAAAGATGTTTGTGGCGGTCATACCGGGGCTCATGGTCACGGTCACGGCCATGGTGCTGGCCATGGTGCTGGCCATGGTGCTGGTCGTGGTGCTGGTTGCGGTTGTTAACGTCGTACATTTAAGGAGTAGGGAAAATGCAGGTTTATCGCAGTGAAACCAAAAAGCCGGTCGAGCAATTTGTCAGTGACCTTTTCCATGAGGCCAAAGGCCGTGGCTTTATGATCCACAACGAGGACAAGATGGAGATGGCGCATACCTTTGGCCAGCATGGGGTCGAAGTTGCCGACGACTTTGATCTGCATATGATCCAGATCTGTAAACCACAGAAGGCGGCCATGAGCCTTGGCAAAAACCCCGAACGGGCGATATTGATGCCCAAGTTCATCATGACGTTCAGCCGTGACAAGAGTACGCAAATCCGTTTCCAGCACTATTCCCGTGAGGCTGTGGCCTCTCTGGTGGATGATGAAGAATTCCCGGAGTCTCTGTTGAAAAGCTTTGAAGAAATTTTGGCAATGATTGAGGCGGCAAAATAGCTTTGTCTGGAAACTTTACTGTGGCCATCCGGTGTTGCCGGATGGCCACTACACTGAACAGGGTAAGCAAATGATAAAAAAACTGACCTTATTACAACAGAACCTGGTGTGGGCCATTCCGATTTCAATGAGTCTGGGGCTCATTTATGGTTACCTCTTTGATGCTGCTAATCTGCGCAGCCTGATTATCCCGATCACTTTCGTCATGATTTATCCGATGATGGTCACCCTTAATGTCCGGTCGGTATTCAAGGGACATGATGTGAAGCTCCAGGTGGTTACACAAATCATCAACTTTATTCTGGTGCCGATTCTGGTTTTCTTCCTGGGCAAATTTTTCTTTGCCGGGGCTTCAGAAAAATTAGGTCTTTGGGCAGTAGGGCTGTTCCTGATCGGCGTGCTGCCTGCCTCCGGTATGACGATCTCCTGGACCGGTTTTGCCAAGGGTAACAAGGAAGCCGCAACCAAAATGCTGGTTTTCGGCCTGGTTCTCGGTTCGCTGGCAGCGCCGATTTTTACCAAGGTCTTCATGGGAGCGACTGTCGAAGTTGATATGTTGCATATGTTTCAACAAATCGCAATTTTTGTTTTTGTGCCTCTGATCGCCGGGGTTTTTACCCAGATGTTTCTGCGTAAAAAGTATGGTGATGCCGACTGGGAGCAACGACTCAAGCCGAAATTCCCACCATTCTCGGCCCTTGGTGTGGTCATGATTGCTTTTGTTGCCATCTCCCTGAAAGCCAGGGGGATCATTGCGCACCCGGAAGATATTTTGAAAATCCTGGTCCCGCTGGTGGTTTTCTACCTGATCTCCTATGTTATGTTGACCCTGATTGGCAAATTGCTCTTCAGCCGTGAAGACGCCATCGCTATGGTTTACGGTGTTGTCATGCGTGACCTTTCCATTGCACTGGCCATCGCCATGACAGCCTTTGGCAAAGAAGGCTCAACGATTGCCCTGTTGATAGCCATGGCTTACATTGTTCAGATCCAGTCTGCTGCCTGGTACATCAAAATTGTACCTAAAATTTTCGGGCCGCCGACGACAGAGACGGCAAAAGGCTTCGTGCCGGAGGGAGTCGTTCGTTAGATTTTCCCGAAGAGTAAACTCGAAGCTACTCAATAATTTATACCGCCTGCCTGTGAGACGGGCAGGCTGTGATTCCCAGGATGAACGATGTCACCACGACCTAAAAAACCACGTAACTGTTGCCATGAACATCCAGCGGGCCGAGTCTTTAAACCAACGTCAATCCCGTTGAAAGAGTTGACCATGGTAACCATATTTATTGATGAGATGGAGGCTCTTCATCTCTGTGACGGTCAGGGGCTTACTCAGGAGGAGGCTGGTCAGAAAATGGGCGTTTCCCGTGGTACAATCCAGCGACTGGTCACCAGCGGACGTAAAAAAATGGTGAATGCTATCGTCAATTGTCAGGCGTTGGTGATCGATAAGGATGACGAGGGTTAATCATGTACTCCGCTAAAACCATGGACCATTTCTCTAACCCGCGCAATGTTGGTATTATGGAAGATCCTACCGTGCTTGTAAAAGTCGGTGATCCTGATTGTGGTGATGCCTTACTGCTTTTCCTCAAGATCGAGGAGGATCGGGTCCGGGACATCAAATACAAAATATTCGGTTGCGGTGCCGCGATAGCGACTTCCTCTATCGCCAGCGAGCTTGCGATGGGGAAAACCCTGGAGGAGGTTCTGCAAATCACAGAGCAAGATATCGCAAATGCTCTTGATGGACTCCCGGCAGAGAAAATGCACTGTTCCAACCTCGCAGCGGGAGCGTTCAGAGCTGCAATTAACGAATATCGTAAAGTACGAGCATCCTGAGTGTAGCGACTTGAATCAAATTATTAGAGAAAGTCACAATATTAATGTATCATAACGTTTCTTGTGGAGGATGTCCGATAGACCCCTGGTTGATTCCAATTACTGACAGCGAGGATGATTAATGTACCTGCTTGAGAAGGCCAATCTGGCAAGAGTTATCAGCAGCATCAAGATTGCTGTTTGCTTGCTGCTGTTGTTCTCTCTTGTTCTGCCTTGGGTTCCAGACTCGCTGGCTCATCAGAAAGCTGTGCCTCTCCCGGTAAAGAATCTTGTTTCTGATCCATCTCCTGATCTCTATACTTTCACCAGAACTCAGATACTCACCCTGCTGGGGATCTTGACCTTTTTCATGGTTGACTTGCTTTTCGTCCTCTTCAAATACAGAAGGACAGAAAGAGGTTTGAAGGAAAGCATGACACAGACCACGCTCCTGCTGAACTCTGCAGCTGAGGGCATTTACGGTCTTGATCTTGAAGGGAAGTGCACCTTTTGTAATCCGGCATGTCTCAGCTTGCTTGGTTTTGAACACGAAAGCGAGCTGCTTAATATTAACCTGCATCAACTGGTTCACCACACGCGTGCGGATGGCACTCCCTATCTGGCTGAAGATTGTAAGATTTGCCATGCGTACCTGCACGATAGTGAAGTCCACCTGGAAGACGAAGTTCTCTGGCGGAAGGATGGCAGCAGCTTTCCCGTCGAATATTGGTCCTATCCTTTACGCCGGGGCAATAAGACGATCGGGGCAGTCGTCTCGTTCCTGGATATCACCGACCGAAAGTCTGTCGAGGAGAAGCTGCTGGCTGCCAATCAGGAGCTGGATGCTTTCGTCTATACGGTTTCCCATGATTTGCGCACGCCCATTTCTGCCGTTGTCGGTTATACCGATCTGATCAAGGAAACTTACGCGAGTGAGTTGAGCGAGGAGGTTGTGGAACTCCTGAACATCATCGAGCAGCAGGGAGACAAGATGTCGCTGTTGGTTGAGGATCTGCTGGCTTTGGCTCGGGCCGGTAACATCGAGCCTCCTGCCGGGCTGGTTGATACCGATGATGCCCTTAAATATGTTCTCACTGAGTTGGACCACAAGATCAGCAGCACTGGAACAAAAGTGGTTGTTGAAAAACTACCGCATATCAAAGTTCCAGAATCATTGTTGATCCAGATTTTTGAAAACCTGATCGGCAATGCGTTGCGCTATGCCGGTGCAGATGGAGGGCTGATTGAAGTTGGTGGAGAACGTATCGGCAAGAAGGTTCGTTTCTTTGTCCGTGATCACGGTCAGGGGATTCCCAAGGAAGAACAAGTTAAAATCTTCGATGTTTTTTATCGTGGTTCGACAGGGAAGAAACTAGCCGGGAGTGGCGTCGGGCTCGCGACGGTACAAAAAATCGCGCGGCTCTATTCGGGACAGGTGAGTATTGAAGACACCCTTGGCGGTGGCGCTACTTTCCGGGTCGAACTGGATGTAGGTGAAGAAAGTGTAGTAACCAGTTCTTAAGAGTGGGTAACACCAAACACTTCTGAACAGGACCTCTCTCTAAATGGATAATCCAGCTTTTAATTTATCTTCATAAGCAAGCGAACTGCCAAGGGCCTGGTGGTGATAAAGAAACGGAAAAGCCATTGTTTTGGCGATGCGGGACAAGACAAAGCACTTAAAGATTGCTGATATCGGTTGCGGAACTGGTGCCTCAGCAATTTTGCTTGCCAAGCAATTAAATGCTCAAATTACCGCTGTGGGTTATATGTAGCAAAAAAGCTGGAAGGTTAGAGTATTTAAAAGCGGTCTCGTTAACTTCTCAAGTCTCGCCAATTAGCTGACTTATGTTAAAAGACCACCTAGCAGGTGCTATTGACAGGTCTTTTAACGGGTGCTATTAATTGGTCATAAGGAGGTGCGAGTATGGGTGTGAAATTTTCCGAAGACGTTGTCCCCTTGACCGACATGAAGGTAAATCCAGGGAAAGTTATTAAACGTACCAACGAATCTCATCGGCCTGTTTTGTTGACCAGCCGTGGCCGAGGTGTTGCTGTAATGCAATCTCTTGATGACTTTGAGCAAGCCGAAGAAGAAAAAGCTTTTATGCGGGCCATAGTGAAAGGCTTTAATGATCTGGACAACGAACGTGAAATCAGCCTTGATGCTGCAAAAGCACGTTTGGGTCTGAAATAAACATGTCTAATCATATTACCATCGCACTGGCCGAATCAGCAGTCCAAGACCTGGAGGCTATTCGGGAATATTCTCAGGAGCAAGGAGTCCCAGAGGTTGGCGACCGATTTGTTAAAGAAATAATCTCTTCTGTTGAAGAACTGGTGATCCATCCTGACAGAGGACGGATGGTTCCTGAGTTCAACAGCCCTCAACTAAGAGAGTTAATCCATCCCCCTTTCCGGATTGTTTATCGACGCTACATAGAGAAAATTAGTATTGTCCGAGTATGGCGGAGTGAACGGTTGTTGCAATTGCCATAGAATGAGTGTTTCAGCGGCACGCCCCTGAAACGTAAAGTCGAGTGTGTCAGGACCGGGGTTTTTAGGACTATAATCATTTCGTCCATTACCAATATTTTATTCAGAGTGCCTTCACATGGTTGAAGATCCAATTACTTTAATGGCTGGAGTGTTTATGATTTTCACCCATGCCTGGATGGCGATCATGGCAAGGGATGATTCCAGAGCAAAAGGCTTTGACGCACCTCTGTTTTTGTGTTGTCCACCATTCGCCCTCTTGTATTATATTCGAATGCCAAAAAGAAAGAGAAACAGGATTGATTACCTGCTCTGGATATTTCTAGCGTCTACGACTGTTGTTATATACAGGGTATCCTAGAAACCACGCCGCTGACATGTGATTTAAGCTGTGTCAGCATCGGGGTCTCTAGGACTGTTCTTTCAGAGTACGAATGATCTTGATGGCCTGGTCTGTGTCGATGTGAAAACCGTTGAAGACCACGGTCACCTTTTTGTCGATAATGACCTTCCAGGGAGTGCCACCTGAACGATAGAGGGTCAGGGTCTTATCTTTTGTTGCTCTGAAATTTTTCAACCATCCCGGCCGTTGCCACTGTTATCTTGCGGCAGTTGGCCAGGTGTTCCTTGCTCATCCAGCGATAATCTTTGGAAAGACCGCGACAACAGGTCGTCTGGAACGCTTCCTTGAATGTCGCCACCAGTTTCCCCGATTGCTTGTCACGCCCCTTCAGGCCAAGAGCCATGACACCACCGGTTACTGCGCCGCAAAGGCAACCGCTTTTGCCGATGCCACAACTGAATCCGGACGCTGCCGCCAGAAGCTCAGAATTCGTGCTGCCCGTGGTTGCCTGCAGAACTGCCTTGGTGCAGCTGTAGCCACGATCAAATAACTCGCCAGCCAGTTCTGCGGCGGTTTCAAGCGGTGTTATCTCTCTATCAAATGCCCGGTTCCGGGCGAAAAACTTCAGCATGTCAATATTGTTTCCAATAATAAATGAATGCATCGGCTAATGCTGCCGACAAACTTAAAAATACTGGGCTAACTATCCTTCTTTGATACCCAGCTTGCGCAGGATGGTGATCATCGGGCACCAGTTGCTGAACGCACTCTGAAACAGATTCAGGCCGACAAAGGCTGTAAAGAAAAGCCAGTAGGGGGAATGAAGTTGCGACAGGGCAACGCTGAGCATAATGAAAAAACCGGCGATCAGGCGCAGGTAACGATTGATGGTCATGATGCTAACTCCTGTGACGGTCAAAAGCTGTAGCGAAGACCGGTATAGAGGTTGTTGTTATTGGTGAATTGACCGAAAAAAGTGTGATCATTTTCTCCCCAGAAGAGGTTGGCACCCGCGGTCACTTGCCAGGCATCGGTGATCTTGTATTTTAGAGCAGGCCGCAAATAACCGTCCTGGTCACTGGGCGACCAGTAGCAGAAGGCCGACAACATCAGGTTCTGGTTAAGTAGTTGCCAGGTCAGGCGGGTTGTCACAACCTGACGGAACTCATCCCTGGCTGTCGCGGTCGATGCCAGACTGTCGCGATAGCGGTCATGCTTTTGCATGGCTTCCACATAATATTGAAAGCCAGCGGTCACGTTGCGCACGACTTCCTGTTCGTAACCTGCCAGACCGCGCCACTCACTGTTCGGCAGCAGAGGGTCTTTGCCATTACTGTCGTCAAGCGAGTCGTAGTAACCCGTTTCCAGAGAAGCGATCCCTTTACCAAGGTTGCCACGCAGGCTGGCCCCTAAGACGCGCAGACGCGGGAAGGTCGCCTTGCCGGAAGCAGGATCAAAGCCCGCTGGGCTCTTCCAGTAGCCGTCGTAACCGTAGAGCTCAAGTTCGTAACCGTTGAAGTTACGCGAAATTCGCAGTGACCACTCATCATCACTGAACCAGTCGTCAGGTCGATCAACCTTGATCACCGCATCTTCGCCAGCCAACCTGTTCAAGGCCGGGTTCCAGTAGGAGATGCGTTCACCGCTGATAAACCGATCAGCATCAAAGCGCGGCGTGTAAACCAGGTCGATGTTAGCCCACTGTGGGAAGAAGCTGACAAGGATCGCATCGGATGGAGCCTTGAGATAATCCACATCCCGGCCGCTGAAAAAAGCCTGCCAGTCTTTGGGAAAGAGGTCGTTGATAAAGAGCAGGTCGCCAGTGCCCCAGGTCAGGATCTGGCGGCCGAACTTGACATCAGCCTGATCGTGTGGAGAAAAGTTCAGATTCGCCTCGCGCAGGTCCAGCCAGCCGCTGCCATCTTCCAGATCAATATCATCTTGCTCGACGACATCGTCGTAATAGATATCTGTTTTGAGTTGCAGGGTCGCCCAGTCGCCCATGCGGCTGAGTTCAAGTTGCAGGCGTGTTTCGCCCAGACTTTGCTGGTCCTCGTAGGGATCACTCTGCAAACGCTGACCGTAGCGGGCATCGAGAAAGCCGTGCAGGTCAGACTGTATGGCAGGCAATTCTATGGCCGCTACTGGCATCACCAGCAGCAGGCCAAGCAAGAAGCTTATGGCGAGGGTTCTGATGCGTTTCATCTCTTCCTTAACGGGTCACTTCCCGTGGCGGTCGACGCAGGAAACGTTCGGTGAAAATCTGCTCTTTCAGGCCGAGGTCATATTCAACCTTATGAAATTCGTTGCGGGTAGAGCTCCCTGACCGAAGATCGCGTGCCTCAGCAATCATCACGGTCGGATGACCCTGGATCGTTTCAACCTTAAGTGCTTCGACTTCTCGATAGCGCTCTCCAGAGGCATCGTAGTATTCAGCGCGCATTGGCAGAAAAGTTTCACGATCAATCCAGGTCGTATACCAGGCAAACTCTACAGAACCAGGCTTTTTCGGCACATGCTTGATCAGGTAATGCTGCTCGGCCACCTCAAGCAGTTCATGGCTGTCTTCATGCATACTGCGCCCCGAGACATCCTCGTAGAGGAAATCGGAGCCGACGAAACTGGTGCGCTTGTCGCCCGGCGCGATCCGCTTTTTCAGGTTGAGAGCGGGCAACCAGAGCCAGCGGTCATCGTCACCACCGACGTTTTTCCAGACCAGGTAGGCCATCTTGCGGACGTCGGCAGGTTCCGTAAAGTAGACGTAGAATTTCTGGTCGCCATCTTTGGTGTTGAGTCGCAGCAGAGTAAATGCGCGCTGGCGGGTTCCGCCCCGGGAGTCGCTGATCGTCATTTTCACCGCGGCTCGTCCATCTTTGCCGGCATAGTAGGCTACCTGGTTGGCTTTCGCGACGACCTCGTCAGCGGTCAGTTCAGCAGCCATCAGATTCATCGTTGTCAGCAGAGTAAAGGCCATCGTGAGCCATAAAGTTCGCATAGGATTCATAGTGTGCCTCCTTCTTCTTTATTTGTCTCGCGGTCTTCAGCAAAGGCCGCTTTTTCCCAGGTGGTCAGCAAGGCAGGCAGGATAAAGAGGGTTGCCAGCCAGGAAACCGCCATAATCGTTGCCAGGAAAAAGCCAACCGTCCGATACGGCACCAGTGGTGCCAGCAGCAACGGCGTAAAGCCGACCGCGATGACGATAGCGTTGCGACTGATCGCCAGCGCTGGCTCTTTGAACATCTCCAGGCTGGCCGCCTGCCAGCTGCCCAGCTCACGCTGCAGGTCGCGGGCCCGTTGCAGGAAATGGATAGCGAAGTCGACACTTAAACCAAGGGTCAGCGCCGAGAGAATCGCTACCGGCATATCGTAATCCTTGCCCACCAGGCCAATTATACCGTAGATCAGGGTGATGGTTACCGTCAGGGGAATCATCGCCAGAACACCGAAGAGCAGTGAGCGGAAGAGCAGTGTCATCATGATCAGAACGACCACGAAACTGCCAGCCAGTGAGACCATCATGCCTTTGACCATCTTGTCCTGCCAGACCACGTTGAGATAGGTCAGCCCGGCCCACTCTGCCTTAAGAGGCGTTGGCGAAGGGTGGGTTGCCAGATAGTTGTCGACAACTGCCACCACTCTTTCCATATCCTGATTATCGCCACTGGTCAGCTGAACCCAGAGGTTGGCTTCCTGGTAATCGTGGGTCACCAGATGGAAGAGGCTGTCTTTTTTCTTCATCCCTTCCAATTGTACGTAAACCTGACCAACTGCCGCAGCGCTGCCGGGAACGGCAAACTGGCTGCGATTGCGTTCAGCGTAAGCGTTCAGCTCCGCATCACCTAGACCTGCCGGGGGTGCCAGGTAGTTGAGCTCAAAGTTTGCCTTGTGCAGAGCATCAGCCACCGAGGTGCTCTTGCCGACCACCGGATGCCTGGCCAATGCATTTTGCAGACCCTGCAGATAGTTCAGCATGGCCGGTTGCTTGAAGAGCGGGGCGGTCATCTCGGCTTCCATCTCGTAAACAAAATCGGTAAACGAAAGCGCGGTATACTGATCGCAAATCTCCAGTGCGGCATCGATTAGCGCTTCGCTCGCGAGTTCCTCCTGCCCGTCCAACGCCTTGAACAAAGCGTCTTTGTCAATGGGACGTATTCCCTCAACCTCGGCAAGCTCTCTCTTGAAACGCTGCCAGTCCAAATCTTTTGCAGTCAGATAATTAATCGTATCAGCAAGCTCGTACCAGGAGGAAAGCACCTCGTCATCAATTTCTTCCGCAACCCGTATCAGGGCAACAAACGCCTTGTGGGCATCGGCGGCGGAAACAGTACCGTAGCGATCCTGTAAAATTTTGATCTCGGCCAGAAAGCGTTTGGTTGCTTCGGGAAAGACCGTCATGAAGCGCGCCTCGGTCTCTGCTTCCAGGATAACGGCTTTTTCAACGCAGTTGCACTGGCCGGGACGGGTAGCCGACAGGGTCAGGTAGGCTGTGTAGGTACCACCGAAGTGACGATTGAGAACCTCATCAGCGACCCGGATCGGGTGATCAGGCATGAACCACTTGACCGGGTTGTCATTAACCCTGATGGTGCTGATGCCGTAAAAGGCGATTGCAACCAACAGGCAGACCGCAACGATAATCGGTTTGCGGCGCAGAGTGCTGAACCGACCTACTTTGATCAGGAAGCGGTTTAATGCGCCCCCGCCGACGTTTCCTGATGAACTGTTTGTGCTGAGTGACTCAAGTTTCTTCTGCGGGACAAAGATCATGACGTAGGCCGGGATCAGTGTCATGCTCAGCAACCAGGCGATCGCCACTCCAAATGCAATGTGCAAACCGAAAATCTGTACCGGTGGAATCGGCGTGGTGGCCAATGAGGCAAAGCCGGCCATAGTCGTCAGAGTTGTAAAGAGCATTGGCCGAAAGAGATGCTCGATGACGCTACGCAAGGTTTTGGCCTTGTCCTGGTAACGGTGGTAGCTGTCATAGAATTCGCTTAAGATATGTACCGAGTCGGCTACGGCAATCGGCATCAGGAAGATGGCGATCATCGAGCTCATGATATGCACTTCGAAACCGAGGCCGATCAGTAAACCCATGGTGCTGACTACGCTGACAATAGCAACGACCATCGGTGCGATAATCAGGCTGAAATTGCGGAAAAAGAGGAAGAGGAGGAGGAAGATTGCCAGCCCGGCCAGCGGTGCTGAGGTTGCCATCTGCACCAGCATCTCGACGCCGAAGGTGTCTTCTGCGACCGGCAAACCGGTGATGTAGACTTGATCTTCCTCGGGCCAGTCTTTGGTCAAGGCGCGGACCAGGTTGGCCACGTTATGGCTGAAGGTCTTGTTTTTGATCGGCAGATAGAGGCTGATCGCCTTCTCGTCTTCGGCAACCAGGGTTCCGGCATAGAGCGGATTGCCCATGGCGTCCTTACGGATTTCCAGAGCCTCGGCACGCGTCTTTGGCGGCGATTCCATCAGGTATTCAAGCTTGAGCGAACCAAACTGGGCTTGCTTGAGATTATCGACTACGCTTGGCGCAATCAGTTCCTGACCAATAATGGCACTCTGACCACGCTCATCAAAGAGCCGATTCGGGTCATGGCTGAAAGCCTTGTTCAGGAGCTTTTGCCAGAAGCCAGTTGCGCGCAAATCGACTATTCTGGATTTTTCACCATCTGCAGCGATGCGGTCAGCGCGAAACAGGATCTCCGGCAGCCCCTGGTCGTTGCGGTGCAGATGCAAGAGCTGGTCAGTCAGGTGGTCAATACGGCCGAGGGTTTCAACATTGAAGATGCCATCAGCATGACTTTCGTTGACGATACCGACGATCACGAAATCGTAGAGGGCGTACTTCTCCTTGACCTCATGATGAAAAACCCGGACATGCTCGTCCTTGTCCAGCATGTTTTCCGGGTCATTGTCAAACTTGACCTTGGGAAACTGGACGGCAAACAGCACCGTAACCAGCAAGGTCAGAAAAATAACCAGCCAGGGCCGGCGCAAACTGAAGTCAGTCAAAGAAAAACGGTTCATAATTTTCACCTGCTGAAAGATTCACAAAAACATATATATGGTTTTCGCACTTAAGTCAACCCGTCTCCAAAAATATAAGATCATGTACGGTTTAGATCTTCTAATCTTTCCCCTGAAAAGGTAAAAAATCGTGCATAACATGCTATTTTCTATAAAAATCTTTGAAATAAAACACGGTTTGGTTTAGGATGTTTTTCCTGTCACTATCGATTCCGGTTTTTTAAACCTCTAATGTTTAAGGAGTGGTTGTCATGAAACGTTTGTCTCTATTGGTTATGGTCATATGTCTCACCCTGACAATCGGTGTTGCCTCCGGCTTCGCTGCCGAAAAGAAAAAAGACCCGCTCGCGAACTGGAAAGTCAAATTTGATCCGAGTGGCGCCGAGTACACTTACATCCTCTCCAACATCTCGCACCCGGTTATCGAAGGTGTCGGTGCTGGTTATCGGATTCGTGACCGTGTCTGGGAAGAATCAAAAGGTCGTCTCTATGTTGATTTCCGCCCCCTGGCTCAGCTGGGTGGTGAAAAAGATGTCATCAACAAGCTCAAGCTTGGTGCTGTTCACGGCATGATGAGTTCCTCGGTGGCGGCGCAGAATGTTGCTGACACTCTCGGCATCGTCAACATGCCTTACGTTGTCGATACTTTCGACAAGCTCGACAAATTCCGTAATACCCCGGAACTCTGGCAGCCATTTGCTGACAGCGCCCTGAAAAGCGGTATCATGACGGTTGACGTCACCGGTTACGGCCCCTACGGTTGGGCCACTAACACCCCGGTTAAAACCATTGCTGATGCCAAAGCCATCAATTTCCGGATTGCTCAGGCACCTCTCAATGCTGACTTCTACAAGGCATGGGGTATGAAGTTTACGGTCATGCCGTGGCCTGATGTCCCTCAAGCTTTGCAGACTGGCGTTATCACTGGTCTTGATCACACCGCAATCGTCTGTAACATCACCAAAAAATTCACCATCGCTAAAAACTTCACCGAGCTTGATTATGCTCAGGGCCTCTTCGTTCACCTGATGAACAAGCGCTGGTTCAACAAGCTGCCAGCTGACCTGCAGAAAATCCTGATCACGGTCATCGAAGAAGAAAGTGCCAAGACCCGTGAACTGACCCGTAAACAGTATGACACACAGGTTGCCAAAGCCAAGGAAGCCGGTGTCTCCTTCTACAAGCTGTCTGATGCTGAGAAGCAGCAGCTCGTTGACATGACCGCCTCAGTTTACAAGACCTGGGGCGAGAAGATCGGCATGGATTATTTCAATAAAGTTCAGGCTACGCTCGGTAATTGATTCTTGAAGCAAAAGCCGCTATGATCTGCGACCGGGGAGAGGAAATCTCCCCGGTCGTTTTTTATGCAGCCTCGCTACCCGTAGTGGAAGACTTAACAGCATCGATCTAAAGGGACTTTTTGCCTTTTCGCGTCACGCGCCTCTCGTCTCTATGAAAAAATTCATTTACTACATTCACCGCACCTTTGCCTTTGTTGAAGACTGGAGCCTTTTTGCGACAGTCATGGTGGCCTTGCTGGTGGCGATTGCCAATGTCACCTTGCGCAAGTTGACCAATGACGTCAATCTCTACTGGTCAGATGAGGTGGTCCGTAAAACGATTTTTTTTACCACCTACGTCGGTTGCATTGCGGCGATCCGCAATCGTTCGCTGATCCGCATTGATGCCCTGCCACAGCTCTTCCCGGTTCTGAAAAAGCCATTGACCCTGTTCAGCCATATCGGCGTGCTGGTCTTTTCCGGTTTTATGATCAAGCTCGGCTATAGCCTGACCAATATGGTCTACCACGATCAATATGCTAAAACGGCTTCGCTGCAGATTCCCGAATGGTATTTTTATGCTGTCCTGCCGATCATGGGAGTGATGATGTTTATCCGCACCCTGATCATCATGGTCGAGGACTGGTTCGGTATCCAACTCTGTGAGCTGCCGACCGAAGACGAGGCTGCCTGACCATGGATAGCAACTCCCTCGTCATCATGGCGCTGCTGATCGGTTGTCTGGCCTCAACGATTCCGGTCTTCATGGCCCTTTTCTTTACCGGCATGGTTGGTCTGGTCTGGATTGCCGGTATCGATCCACAGATTGTTATCGAAGTCCTCTACCGCAGCATGGATAAGTTCGCCCTGATCGTGGTGCTCTTTTTTGTGCTTTGCGGTAATATTATGACCACTGGCAGTATCGTTGCTAAGCTGATCAAGACGGCCAACTGCCTGGTCGGTTTTCTGCCGGGCGGCCTGGCCATGGCCGGTGTCCTGGCCTGCGGTTTTTTCGGTGCTATTTCCGGATCAACCGTAGCCACTGTGGTCGCTATTGGCGGCTTCATGATCCCGGCCCTGCTCAAAAACAACTACGACGAAAAATTCTCCGTTGGCATTATGACCACGGCACCGATCCTCGGCGTGATTATTCCACCGTCGATTTCGATGATCCTCTACGCCATGGTCACCAACGATCCGCTTGAAGCGCTCTTTCTGACCGGCTTTGTCCCTGGCCTGATGATCATGGTCTGCATGTCCCTCTACGCCTACTTCTTCTGCAGAAGCCGCAACGCAGTCACCATGCCACGGCCGAGTTTCCAAGAAGTATTGGCGACGTTACGCGAAAGCTTCTGGGCTCTGATGCTGCCAGTGCTGATCTTCGGTGGTATCTATTCTGGTTACTTCACGGCCAACGAAGCAGCGGTGGTCGCCTGCTTCTACGCTTTTATTGTTGAGCTCTTTATTCATCGCGACCTCAAGCTGCGCGAGATTAAGGGCGTCGTTATCTCCTCGGCGATCACCTCGTCAACCTTGCTGGTTATCGTTGCCGGAGCTTCAGTTTTTGGTGAATATCTGACTTTTGAACAGATCCCCGGCCAGATTGCCAATGCTGTGGTGGAAAATATCCAAACCCCCTGGGTTTTTCTGCTTTCGGTCAACGTCATGCTGCTGATCATCGGTATGTTCATGGATATCATTTCCGCCACCCTGATTCTGACGCCGATCTTTTTACCACTTTTGAGTCAGTTCGGTGTCGACACCATGCATTTTGGTCTACTCATGACTCTCAACCTCGGCATTGGCTACTGCACACCGCCGCTGGGGGTCAGTCTTTACATTTCCGGGGCCGTTGCTGATCGCGATCTGCTTTATGTCTCCAAGGCGGTTCTGCCTTTTCTGCTGATTCAGATTGCCATTTTGATGATTTTGACCTTTTTCCCCGATCTGGTGCTTTTTCTGCCAAATTGGGTTTACCCGTCACCCTGATAAAGTAGATTTTTAATGTTAAGCTTTGGTAACTATTCAGCACACTAAAAAACTGTCATTCTCGAAGGCGTAATCGGGAATCCAGACTTTAGAACCATGGATCCCCAATAGAATCATTTGGGGGTGACAAACGTTTTTGCTACGGAGGTTGCGATGGAAATGAAAATCCTGATTCCGGTTGATGGCTCCACCGCTGCAGGCCGCACCCTTGACAAAATCATTGCCTTAAAAGAACGTTTTCCAAACAAGCTGACACTGTTGCACGTCGTCGATGTCGATAAGCTTGCATATCGCATGATTCCCGATTTTCAACTCGACATGATCAAGGAAAATGCCGGCAAATCCGGTCAGCTGGTTCTTGATGACAAAGTAGCGACTCTTACCGAAGCCGGTTTCTCTGTAGAAGCGCGCCTTGAGTATGGTTCACCGCGCCAGACAATCTGCAAGATCGCCAATGACGAAGACTTCCAGCTTATGGTGATTGGACGCCGCGAGAGTACCGGTGAAATTCGCGATGTTCTCTTCGGTTCTATCGCCAATTATGTCATGCACAATGTGGCCTGTCCGGTCCTGCTATTCTGATATTCAGCAAATAGAAACGTATGAATTTTTCTGCCGACGACCTGAAACAACTCAAAACGCTCAACATTGAACCGTCAAAGGCGGTCAGCCAGCTTAACTGGCTGCGCACCGGACAGATCGATGTCAAGCTGGAGCGTCCCTGCACTCCCGGTGATGGAATTGTGCAGATTCAGTCAGACTCCCACGCTTACCTGAATAAATCTTTTGCAGCTGCTGTTGTCAATGGCAGGCTAGGTCGATTTATCCCCGCTTCGGGGGCTGCATCGCGCATGTTCAGTCAGCTCCATGCTGACGCAGCGGTGTTGGATGCCTGCCGCACTGCACAAACTGACTCTCCGGGTACTTCGGCAGAGCTGGATCTACGTCGGTTCCTCGACGAACTGACATCCTTTGCTTTTTACCCGGAGCTGAAAAACGTTTTGGCCGAAGAGGGCCATGATTTGCAAAAGGCGGTTAATGAACGTGACCTGGCGTTGATTATCCGTTATCTGCTGGAACCTTGTGGGCTCTGTTACTCTCGACTGCCCAAGGGTTTGCTGGCATTTCATAACGCTGTGGATGGCGTTAGAACACCCTTTATCGAGCACCTGGCCGAGGCGGCCCTTCTTAACGGCCTGGATGGCGTCGTTACACTGCACTTTACCGTCTCTGATGAACACCTTGAGCTTTTCAAGGCGCAACTTGTCGCTTGGCGCAGTACCCTCGAAGAAACATATGGTTGTCTTTTCGAGGTGACTTACTCGACCCAAAAAGCATCAACTGACACTCTGGCACTGGATGCAAGCGGGCAGCCGCTGCGGGATGGCAAAAGTCAACTTGTGCTACGGCCCGGCGGACACGGTGCCCTGATCGAAAACCTCAACGACCTTGCCGGTGACATCATCCTGGTTCGCAATATCGACAACGTGGTACCCGATGCTCACAAGCAAGCCAACCTTACCTGGACCAGGCTACTTACCGGCTATCTGCTTGAAGTACAGACGGAGCAATACGCCCTGCTCAAGGCGCTGCACGAACAGCCGGATGATCCGTTGACTCGCGAGCTGGTGATCTGTTTTCTAGCCGACCGTCTACAGGCTGAAGTCTCTTTGACTGATGACAGCAAAACCTTACTGGACCTGCTTGATCGTCCTTTGCGCGTCTGCGGTATGGTGCCTAACAGTGGCGAGCCCGGCGGTGGTCCCTTCTGGGTTTGCGATGCTCAGGGCCGCGTGACGAGACAGATCGTTGAAGGTGCGCAGATTGACAAGAGTGCGCCTGATCAAGCCGACATCCTGGCTCGTGCAACTCACTTTAACCCGGTTGATATGGTTTGTGGTGTCAGTGACTGGCGCGGGCGGTCTTACGACCTGACCCGTTTTGTTGACGAAGAGGCTGTGATTATCACCAGCAAAAGGCAGAATGGCGAAGAGGTCCGGGCTCTGGAATTACCCGGCTTGTGGAATGGCGGCATGGCCGGTTGGCACACGATCTTTGTCGAGATCCCGCCGGAAGCTTTCAATCCAGTGAAAACGGTCTTTGACCTGCTACGTCCGGCGCATCAGCCTTAGAAACCTGGAGTGCGTGGCGGGCGACGCAAAAAAAAAAATTTATACAATGAGGGGCGACCGGATGGTCGCCCCTGACTTTTAGACTCGGCGGTGTGAGTGCGAAGGTTATGGCTCTTGTTTCTCGACAACAGCCGGGCTTTTTTTATCTGCGTTCACAGCCAATCCACAATGAACACAATTGCGAACCGGCAGGAAGGTCGGGCCGTTGGTATGGTAGGTGTTGCCGCAGCGAGGGCACTTGACGACCGTCGCCAGGCCGACAGCGACACAAAGCAGGACGAGCCAGATTACGAACAAGGTCCCCATCGTGCTGCCTGAGGCTTCCATCTCAAGGGCAATAATCAGGCATGGCATGTAGATCAGAATGACTGCCCACAATATCCAACGGCGATTACGAACCTTTGCCAGGCCCTGCTGGATGACAACCGGATCCTTACATATCTCTTTGGCCAATGGTGCCTCCCCCGAATGGTTGTTAGCACAACCAATGGCAGAAAGATGAGCGTTCCTTCATGTTTATCATAAAGTGCCAGCTCATGCCATCTTTCTGGAGGACATGGGGTATAATTAGTTTTCGTCCGGAAACGGCCCTTTTCCGCAATCTCTGCGTCAATCTGCACATTTGATTGTGCGGCGTAAAGTACTACGCCTCCGCTTCAGTGTTTGACTTGATTAACCTGGGCGCTTGATTTCCTTGACCTTGCGAAAAATTGCTCGTTTCCAAATCGAAAACTACACTTGTGTCCATCTAGAGTCTCCGGATGGGCACTAATTAATCAGTAATAATGGATTTTCTTGATCCCCTCAATCTGCTTGATCGCTTCTGTCAGCTCATAACCTATATTCTGCGCCTGCTGGGTGATGACCACCTGATAGAATAGCTCGTTTGCAACCAGATCTAAATGCGAGTTGGGGTTCATTGTCTCAAGATTGCGTGCGGTAAAAATCTTCTGCAGTTCTTCAATCAGTCCCTCACGATTGACTGCAGTTACCGCCAGGGTAAGAAAACTATCTTTTTTCATGATCGGGTCCAGTCTTTTCAGCAATGTCAGACTGACCAGAACCAGCACGGTAGCAATGGCACCAAGGCTGTAGAAGCCCATGCCGAACGCCATCCCCAAGCCAGCAACGGCCCAGAGGCTGGCGGCGGTGGTCAAGCCACGTACTGAGGCACCTTCCTTAAGGATAACGCCAGCACCGATGAAACCGATACCGGTCACGATTTGTGCCGCCACCCGGGAAGGATCAAGCCGCAGGGTGGTTTCTGCATCGAACATACTGTACTTGAGATAAAAGGCTTCCGAGACGATCATCATGACGCAGGAGCCGACAGCAACCAGCAAGTTGGTTCTTAAACCTGCGGGTCGTCCATGT
>DAOWJU010000249.1 GCA_030640215.1 Desulfuromonadales bacterium | reverse complement strand
TATAAAACAGGTTATAACCAGCATTCCCGCGATCAGAAGCGTTGAGAAACGCGTCAACACCGCAGGACGGACTCTTTGCAACTTCATCATAATTGATCGATCCAGGAGATATCGCCGCAGCCTTCACGCAAAACCTCTATATGATCGTCTATGAGGCTGATCACTGTCGAAGGGTCACCGTAGCGGATGCCGCCATCGATAACAAGGTCGAGCATGCGCCCCATTGACTCCTCAATTTCCACAGGATCATGTAAAGGAGTTTCACCCGTCAGGTTGGCGCTGGTCGTTACCAGAGGGTGGCCAAGCTCGCGCACAATTGCCATGGCAATCTCATCGTCCGGGATTCGGATACCAACCGTTTTCTGACGAGTGGTCAAAGTGTTTGGAACGACACGGGTGGCATCAAGAACAAAAGTGTAGGGTCCGGGGAGGTGGCGCTTCATGATTTTAAAAGCGAAGTTGCTCACCTGAGCGTAATTGGCCGCATCAGAAAGGTCTGAGCAGATGAAGGAAAAGGGTTTACGGGCATCACGCTGTTTAATCTGATAGATGTTTTTGACACCACGGGCATTAAATATGTTGCAACCAATACCGTAAGTCGTATCGGTCGGATAAGCGATCAACCCACCCTGCTTCAGGGTTTTGACCACTTGGCTAATAAACCGTCCCTGGGGATTTTCTTGATTTATCTTCAGCAACATGACCCTCTCCCTACCGGTGGTTAAATGCAACTAATTTGTTTCATAGTTTTACAGACTTATGCATTACAGCCCTTCTATAACAAATATTTCAAGCCTTCAATATCACGTAATGCCGCATAAACGGCTTCAAGTTGGGGGCGATTCTGTAACGTAACCAGAACGCTGACACACTGATATTTACCACCGGAGCTGGGACGAGTCCTCATTGCCTGGCGCGAAGCCTGAACAACAGTGGAGATGGCAGCAAGGACCTGATCGTCAAAACAACTGTCATCACCACCCGGTCCAAACGCCTTGAACTCGAAATGACAAGGGAACTCCATCAGCTCCTGTAGTGAATCGGTACTTGTCATGATTTGCTCTCAACCGCCTGTATGGCCGAAGCCACCAGAGCTACGTGTTGAATCGTTTAATTCGTCAACCTCGACAAGTGTCGCTTGAGTCACCGGGGCAATAATCAACTGCGCAACACGGTCACCCGGAAGAAACTCAATAGAATCGACGCCATGGTTGATAATAATGATCCCTATCTCGCCACGGTAATCGGCATCAATCGTTCCAGGAGAATTAACCAGAGCAACACCTTTTTTCAACGCCAACCCGGAACGGGGACGTACCTGCCCTTCGAAACCAGGCGGAATTTCCATAGCCAAGCCAGTCGGCAACAATGTCCGCTCACCAGGTGCAAGCACAACAGGTGTATCGATCACAGTACAGAGGTCCATACCAGCGGCATGTTCAGTCATGTAAGCGGGAACGATAGCCTTCGGATGAAGTTTTTTAACTTTAACTTGAATCATAAAACCCTCAAAAGCGCTGCAGGCTGTAAAGCTTTAAAGTTGTAGGATTCTAAAACCTTATAGGCTTAAAACCATATTACGGGTTCATCTTATCTGCATATCAACATCAGGGAAATCTGAGCGATCGACCCGTCCAGTAACCTGAAGGTTGAGAGTTTCATCAACAAAGAGACTTTCAGCCATGTATTGGACAAGATCAATCGTCACGGCATCAATCATTGCGCGGCTTTCCTCAAGACTGATGCCGACATCTCTCAGGAATAGTTCATTCTTGGCCAGGCGGGTCATGCGGTTGTCCATGCTCTCCATAGAAAGCAGCATACCACCTTTAAGATAATCTTTGGCGCTTTGCAGCTCTTCGAAGCTGACCGCCTCACTCCGCAGACGAGTCAGTTCGTCGATGATTGTCTGCGTAACCAGCGGTGCGCTTTCAGAGGACGTTCCAGCATAGACAATAAATGCGCCACTATCAGAATGATTGTGATGGTAACTGTAAACAGAATAAGCCAGGCCAAGCTCCTCACGAACCTTCTGGAAGAGCCGTGAGCTCATATTGCCGCCGAGTATGGTGTTAAGCAGGTAGGTGCCATAACGATCATCGTGATTCTGAGGGAGCCCCGCAACCCCCAGACAGATGTGAGTTTGCTCCAGATCGCGATGAACAACCTCAATTTTACGCTTTACAACTGGAACAACATCTTTTCGATCCACGCCAAGCTCAGGAACATTGCCGAGAGCCTGCTTAACCAGCGTGACGAGTTCCTCATGGTCAAGGTTACCGGCAGCCACGACGCAAAGATTCTTGCCCACATATCGTTCGCTCATGAATTTGAGCATCTGCTGTCGACTGATATCACCGACCGTCGAACGTGTGCCGATCACCGGCATGCCAAGAGGGTGCCCGGTCCAGAAACCGTTGGCGAACTGATCGTGGATCGACTCCTCCGGGCTGTCCTCAATCATCGCTATTTCTTGCAGGATGACCCGACGTTCTTTTTCAATATCGTCTAGATTGAATTTGGAATTACAGATCAGATCGCCGAGCAGGTCGACGGCCATAGGCAGCTTTTCGGCAAGGATTTTGACAAAATAACAACTGTATTCACGACTTGTGAAGCCGTTGAGAAGGCCACCAACAGAATCAACCTCGCGAGCGATGTCTTGCGCGCTGCGACGGGCGGTGCCTTTAAAGAGCATATGTTCAACAAAATGGGAGATACCGTTGAGTTCGACGGGTTCATGGCGCGAGCCATTATTCACCCATACACCGAGTGAAATAGAATGGCACCCGGGCACTTCCTCAGAAAGGACCCGGATGCCATTATCTAGCGTCGTACGTTTAATCATGAAAGGTAAGTGTTACTCACCCTCTGGCAATGTTGCGCCGAGAGCTTCTTTGCGGGACAGCTTGATCTTGCCCTGCCTGTCAATGCCAATACACTTGACCAGAACCTTGTCACCTTCGCTTAAAATGTCAGTGACAGTACGGACGCGCTCTTTGTCCAGTTCAGAGATGTGGACAAGACCGTCAGTACCTGGGAAGATTTCTACAAACGCGCCGAATTCCATGATCTTGCGAACGGTACCGTTGTACAGTTTGCCGACTTCCGCTTCCTGAATCAGGTCACGAATCATCTTGATCGCCAGCTTAGCGGCATCGCCATCAGAAGAAGCGATATGGATGGTACCGTCGTCCTGAATGTCGATGGCACAACCGGTTGCCTCAATGACACCACGGACGTTCTTACCACCAGCACCAATAACCGTACGGACCTGATCAGTTTTAACCTTGATGCTGGTAATACGTGGTGCGTATTTGGACAGATCGTCACGAGGAGCATCAATCGCCTTGGCCATTTCACCAAGGATATGAATACGACCTTCTTTAGCCTGATCCAGCGCCTGGGTCATGATCTCTTTGGTAACGCCGGAGATCTTGATGTCCATTTGCAGAGCGGTAATGCCTTCAGCAGAACCGGTGACCTTGAAGTCCATGTCGCCGAGGTGATCTTCGTCACCAAGGATGTCAGAGAGGATGGCAACATCGTCGCCTTCCTTGATCAGCCCCATGGCAATACCGGAGATTGCTTCCTTAACCGGGACACCAGCGTCCATCAACGCCAGAGATGCGCCACAGACCGAAGCCATTGAAGAGGAACCGTTCGATTCGAGGACGTCGGAGACGATACGAATCGTGTAAGGAAAATCTTCATGTTGCGGCAAAACTTGCGCGATGCTGCGCTCAGCAAGCATGCCATGACCGATCTCACGACGACCAGGGAAGAGACGCATGCTGGTTTCACCGACACAGAATGGAGGGAAGTTGTAATGCAGCATAAACTTCTTGAACTCCATACCCTGAACGTTATCCATGCGCTGCTCGTCAGTCTTGGTGCCAAGAGTTGCAGCAACCAAGGCCTGAGTCTCGCCACGGGTGAAGAGTGCGCTACCGTGAGAACGAGGCAGGACACCGGTTTCACAGTTGATCGGACGGACAGTGTTCATGTCGCGACCGTCGATGCGGACACGATCTTTAGTGACCATCTGACGAATAACACGTTTCTCAACCGAACCGAGGATTGCGCTGATCTCTTCTTCACGACCTTCGAACTCTTCAGCAAGGGCTTCCTTGACTGCAGTGCGGTTCTCGCCAAGTGCAGCATAACGCTCCTGCTTGGTCTGAATTTTAGCCGCAACCTTTACGTTGGCTTCTGCCAGCTCGGTAACTTTAGCTTCCAGGGCAGCATCAGTTTCAGCAACGATGAACTCGCGCTTCACAAGGCCGACCAGCTTAGCCAGCTCGGTTTGAGCATCAATCAGGGGCTGTAGCGACTCATGACCGAAGAAGATCGCATCAAGCATCTCAGCTTCGGAGAAAAAGTTCGACTCACCCTCAACCATCATAACGGCGTCTTTCGAGCCGGAAACAACGATATTGACATCACTCTGCTCTTGCTGCTCGAGAGTCGGGTTGACAATCAGCTTGCCATCGACACGGCCAACACGAACTGCTGCGATCGGACCTTCAAAGGGGATATCGGAGATGGCAACAGCTGTAGAAGCTGCAACCATAGCAATGGTATCTGGATCGTTAATCATGTCCGCCGAAATAACAGAAGGCATGATCTGAGTTTCAAACATGTAACCCTTTGGGAAGAGCGGACGCATCGGGCGATCAATCAAGCGACAGATCAGCGTCTCGCGCTCGGTGGTGCCACGCTCACGACGGAAAAATGAACCGGGAATTTTACCACCGGCATAGAATTTTTCCTGGTAGTTGACTGTGAGGGGGAAGAAATCCTGCCCTGCACGCATTTTTCTGGCTGAGACAACGGTACACATAACCTTGGTCTCGCCATAAGTAATGACGACAGCGCCGTCAGCCTGACGGGCCATCTTGCCCGTTTCCATAGTCAACGGTTGTCCGTTGAAATCAATCTCGACTTTTTGATAAGCCATTTTTTCCTCTCTTTTGACCGGCCGTCCGGTCACCTGTAAAGTACTGCTTCCTAAAATGGCAGAGGAGGATGGCCTGAGAGAGATACTGAGTACTGCTTACTCAGGACCTCTCTCCGGACAACCTCCCGGCCATGACACTTACGAACCAAAGGTAGCAGGCTCTAAACAAATAGGGCCTGCTGCCTGCTTTAACGACGAATACCCAATTCTTTAATCACCGTGCTGTAACGTTCAACGCTCTTGCTCTTGAGGTAATCGAGCAGACGGCGACGTTGGCCGACGATTTTGAGAAGGCCACGACGTGAGTGGTGGTCTTTTTTGTGAGTACGGAAATGCTCTGTCAGATAGGTAATACGCTCTGAAAGAAGGGCTATCTGTACTTCGGGGGAACCCGTGTCATTCTCATGGGTTTTGAACTTTTCAATGATTTCTTGCTTGCGTTCTGTGGCCTGCACGGAGCCACCTCCTTGATCTTTGTCTATGAGTTATTGTTATTTTCGGTAGTTAGCTACCATAAAGAAGCATTATCTACCATAAAACTTAGGTAGAGTAAAGCCTTTATACACCATCTACGACCAGTGGAAAAACCTTGATAATTTCGAAATCTCCGGGTCTTTTGCCATGACCGCCTGGAGCAAAGCGGGCAACAGCAACCAGAGCATCTTCGGCCAGGAAACAAACCCGGTCGCCAGCAACAAGTCCAGAGACATCCAGGTCTGCCATAGCTGGCGCTACACCATCTTGCAAACGACCCAGAACAGCTCCGGCAACAGTTAATGCCGGCCAGTCGGCCAGAACTTCTGCAGGAGTCAAAAACGGCAAAGGCTTGCCCTGCTCCACCAGTTTCTGTAAATCCTCCAGACTATGACTTACAGACGTATCAAAACTACCACAGGACAAGCGACGCAGAGCAGTCATATGAGCACCGCAGTTCAGCTTCTGACCAATATCATGACAGAGGGTCCGTACGTAGGTTCCTTTAGTGCAGTGGACAGTAAAGGTTACCAACGGTGGAGCAAAGTCATCGATCACTAAGCTGTCTATGTGTACCGGCCGGAGCTTACGCTCGACCTCAATCCCTTGGCGAGCCAACTGGTAAAGTGGTTTTCCGTCCTTTTTAAGCGCGGAGTACATCGGTGGCAGTTGCTCAATGTCACCAACAAAGTGGCGGATAGCATCGTTAAGAGCGGCCCGGTCAACATGCTGCCAATCTTTTTCCTCAAGGATCTGACCTTCTGAATCCTGTGTATCAGTAGACGCCCCCAGCTTCATGGTTGCCTGATAGCTCTTATCGCCTGCCATCATGTACTCAACCAGACGGGTTGACCAGCCAACGGCAACCGGCAAGACTCCGGTCGCCAAAGGATCAAGAGTGCCAGCGTGGCCGACCCGACGAACTTTACACATGCGACGCACTTGTCGCACAATGTCGAAGGAGGTCATCCCCTGGGGTTTGTCGATTACCAGGACACCGTTCATCGTAGCTCGGCGATCAACTCTGCAACACGATCATAGACCCATTCCTGGACGCTCTTGAGAGACCCTTCGACCGTTGCACCAGCAGCATTATGATGGCCACCGCCGTTCATGGCCCGGGCAAGGGCTCCGACATCGATATTCCCCTTGGAGCGGAATCCGACCTTGAAGCTGTCTTCTGAAAGTTGGCGAAAAAAGATTGCTACTTCGACACCACGAATTGACCTGGGATAATTGATAAAACGATCCGTGTGTTCTTCACTCGAACCAGCGCTCTCATACATATCCAGGGTCACAGCAATCGAGGCATAGAGGCCGCACTTTGAAGTACGCAGTGTGGGCAAAGAAAGAGACAACAGACGCAAGCGTTCAAAATCCTGACTTTCGTAAAGACCTGAAGCAATTGACCAGGGATCAACACCGAGACCAACCATCTCGCCTGCGACGTGAAAAGCTTCAGGGTTGGCATTGGAATAGCGAAAAGAGCCGGTATCAGAAAGAATGGCCGTGTAGATACAGGTGGCAATATCGTTCGAGATGTCTTGCTCTGCGGCCCGCAACAGACGATGGATCAAAACGCCAGTAGCACAGGCCTCGGTGTCAACGTAATAGATGTGACCGAAATCTTCAGAATAAGGGTGGTGGTCTATATTGACAAGAGTTTGGCAGCGCTCACGGATCCAGCTTCCAGCACGGCTCAATTCACCAGCATCGAGAACAAAACCAGCATCAAAAGTTTCTGACTCATCCACCGTGGAAACAATTGTATCGAAACCGGGCAGAAAGGCGTAATCCAAAGGAGCAGGGTCGCGATTATAGGCAACGACATCTTTACCCATCGCCCGCAGCATATTCGTTAAGGCCAGAGTTGAACCAATTGCATCCCCATCAGGTCCTTCGTGCGAAGCGATCAAAAATGTCTGGCTACGGCCGATGAGTTGCAGAATTGAATCAATCATCTTGTTCGGTATCGGTTTTGACTTCGCTGAGGAGTCTTTCGATGTTTTGGCCATAATCGAAAGAAGTATCATACTCGAAATGAATTTCGGGGATAAAACGCAGGCGCAACTGGCGACCAAGTTGCTGGCGAATGTAGGAGGAACAGCTATCGAGACCAGCTTGCGTCTTTTTGCGAGCATCCTGGCGACCCGTTCCATCTTGATTATCCATCCCGAACTGTTGATCCATCAGGGTGTAATAGACCTGCGCCTGACGCAGATCAGAAGTCACATCGACCGACGTAATCGTGACAAAGCCGATACGCGGGTCTTTGAGGCCCTTGATGAGGAGGCTGGATATCTCTTTATGGATGGTCTCTGCCACCCTTTGTGCACGTTGTGATGACACGTTTAGTATCTCTATTCAGTAGTGGATAAATTCTAAATCGGCGCTGATCAGATCAACCTCACCAGACGCCAGGATTTCTTCTTCAATGCGGGTTAGAATCGGAGCAATCACCTGCTCTGCAGAACTGACAACGGCAAAGCCGAGCAGCGACCTTTGCCAGAGATCTTGATGACCAACTTCAGAACAACTGGCCGGGAAGCGATTGCGGCAACGCGCCAGAAGTTTCTGAATCACGCTACGCTTCTGCTTGAGATTCTGCGTTCCATGCAGACGCAGATCCAATTGCAGCACACCGATCACCATATGCTTTCCCGTTGCCCAAAGGTTTCCCGCCGGCCAGGGATTTCACCTTTAACCCAAGAACCTCATCACCCAAGCTTACAGTTTGGTCTTGAATTCCTTGATCTCGTAAGCCTCGATAATATCACCAGGCTTGATATCGTTGTAATTCTCCAGCCCGATACCACATTCGTAATTGTTGCTGACTTCCTTAACATCATCCTTGAAGCGTCGCAAAGAAGTCAGTTTACCGGTCCAGACAACGACATCGTCGCGCAGCAGACGGGCATGAGCATTACGCAGAATCTTGCCGGAGACGACATAACAACCGGCGATGGTACCGACTTTGGTGACGTTGAACGCCTCGCGGACTTCGGCGCGGCCAAGATCCTCTTCCTTGAGAGTCGGCGCGAGCAGACCTTCCATGGCGTCTTTAATGTCATTAACCGCATCGTAGATAACACTGTAAAGGCGGATATCAACATTTTCAAGTTCAGCAAGGCGAGTAGCCTTGGGAGCCGGACGGACATTAAAGCCGAGGACAAGGGCATCAGAAGCAGAAGCCAGGCTGATGTCTGTTTCAGTCACCCCGCCGACACCTGAATGAATCACAATCAGACGACAGGCACTGGTTGAAAGCTTTGTCAAGGTACTGGAAACCGCTTCAGCAGAACCCTGGACATCGGCCTTAACAATAACTTTGAGTTCTTTGACATCGCCTTCCTGGATACGTGCGTAGAGTTCCTCAAGAGAGACTTTGCTGCTCCTGGCCAACTCTGCTTCACGGATCTTATGGTGACGATGCTGAGCAACGTCCTTAGCGATCTTCTCGTCCTCAACGGCATGGAACGATTCACCTGCTTCAGGAACACCGGTCAGACCAGTTACCTCGACAGGGAAAGACGGGCCAGCTTCTTTAATCGCTTGACCACGATCATTGGCCATTGACCTGACACGACCATAGTGGAGACCAGCAACGATCGGATCACCGACTTTCAGCGTACCTTTCTGCACCAGAACCGTAGTAACGGGACCACGACCTTTGTCGAGGCGAGCCTCAACAACGGTGCCCTGAGCGCGCTTCGTCGGGTCGGCTTTCAGTTCAAGGACTTCAGCTTGCAGCAGGATCATCTCCAACAGTTTATCGATGTTGGTATTTTCCTTTGCAGAAACATTGACATAGATGGTCTCACCGCCCCACTCTTC